>NZ_JAHHPN010000195.1:0-1118 GCF_024606325.1 Endozoicomonas sp. ONNA1 | reverse complement strand
TGATGCCATTAACAAGGGATGTTACGGCCCTGACTGGCATCAAGGATTCTGAATGCCTGTGCCATGAATGTGAAAGTGCCGACTGAGCACCCAGTTTAATTTGATCCATTACGTGATCCTCCACTCTTTTTTTTAATTTCCATGATCCATTTGCTATAGGATGATTTATCAAATGTCCGCCCCCAATTGCCACTGCACTCTTTCGGGATCATCATAATGCCCGGGTGCAATACGTATATGATTTCTCATCACATGGGCTGGGGCACCAAAGAACTGAACATCACATTCTTCAGAAAATTTCTTCCAATCATCAATATTAATGAGTGCTCCATGAGAGAAGAAGCTGGCTTGAAGGTCTTCGCCGGTAATCTGTGCAGCCAAGTCTGGTTCCGAGAGAAGGAATGTTCTGTGCATGAGTGTAGCGTTAGGATCGTAAAAAATAACCTTCATGCATTCATCCTGTTTCTTCAATCTCAAGGCCATTGCATGGCCAACTGCTTTAACATCTCCTAATGATGTACGAAAATAAAAGTTCTTTTCATCGCCAGCTGACATATTCCAATACTTTTTCACCAGCCCTTCAATGGCCTCAGAAAACTTTCCCTCAAGGAAATAATATCCATCAGCAAAAGAGGAGCTATGAGTCATTGAGCGGTCTACAAATTGATATTGATGAAAGTGTGCACTTTCGTATGGAAAAGGAGCTGTATTTTCAAAGGTTTTCAGTACTTTTTCTGAGTCGTCTATTCTTTTAAACGTTTCTTTCCCCCGACCAAACACCTTTTTGGCATAAGCCCAGGCGAAATGACGGCAGACTATTGCTTCCCCGGGAGCTCTATCGTCAGAATCGGAGCGATGGACTGTCTCATTAAGGTTTTTGGGGAACCAGGCATTATCAGAGTTGTAAATGGGGATTGGAGCAATACTGCCATCGTCCCTGAAAGCCAGTTTAACCTGAAGACTTCGCCCTTTATCATGCAGTTGATTTACCTTGCTGGTAATATAGCGAGTTGATCTCTCACAGGCTAACGGGATGCTGATGTTATAAGCACTTAATGGTTTTTGGAGTGCTTTAGTAAACCATGCATCAGGGTGTTCTTTCATCAGCTTTGTGGTGA
>NZ_JAHHPN010000194.1:0-4490 GCF_024606325.1 Endozoicomonas sp. ONNA1 | reverse complement strand
ACCAATTTATTGCAACCGCAGTAGGACAGCCTTAAGTCCGACAGGCTGCTAGCCAAACGCCATTTTGAAAGACTTCTTTCTGGAGCACTGTAGTCGCGTCTTTCAAGTCAATTAAATCAACATCTTTACTAAAGTGGCAAGCAAGCTCCTGTGCTTTATCCCACAAAAGCTGTTGAGAGGTTTGCCCAGAGATTAAGACCGCTAAGTCTATATCGCTTCCGGCTGTGGCATGCCCAGTCGCCTGACTGCCATACAAAACGATACCCTGCAGAGTTTCTCCAAATGCTGCTCTAAGTGACTCTTCAATATAAGAAGCATCTAAACTGGCGTGCATATCTTCTCTTTGAGAGATGGTTGTGTCATTAGCATAACACTCCTCAAGGTATAGTGGATCCCATACACTGGACAGGTGGTTAAGTTGAGTTTTCTGGCTGTGACGTTCCCCTTCAGGAGGAAATCATGAGTACCAATTTGTTAGCTGATGCTTCCGACCCCTGGTTTCCCACTGAGACCATAAGAAATATCTAACTAAACAAAGCTTCTATCAAATAGCCCAGCTTTCGTCGTTTTCTGCTTAACCATTGGATCATAAAGTGACGATTTTCAGCTGTTGAACAACGTTCTCGTTCGATCGAAGCAATAACCCTCTCTGGTGTCGTATACCTCTGGGTTTGCCAGTTGATATACATGGGGTAATGACAGTGAGCAAAATAGATCAGTTCGTCTAAAGTTCTTTTGCGATGGCGTCTTTTGCAGATCAAGTGATCAACGGTTACTCCCCATCCTGCATAAAAAGGCTGGCCCCAGCAATGGACTGTTTTTCCAAGTGTCAGGGCTTCAAAACCTGCCAGAGAGGTCATGACGTGCAGTTCATCACATTGCTCAATACAATCAAAAATATCACCATCCAGTACAACATGATCGACCCAGTCCAGGGCCAGACTCTCGGGAATATGACCCTCCCTCCCTGCTAAAAGAACATCCGGATGGGGCTTGTAAACAATAAAAGCATCAGGCGCGTGGGTTCTGACCGCCTTAATCAACTCAAGATTGGATGAGATTTCAGGGCTGCCCCATTGGATAGAAGCATCGCTGTCCACCTGACCTGTAATCAGTATCTTTCGCTGATCCATTCTGACTGACTCAAACAGGCATTGCTGCGAGCCTTGCAGATTATATTTGCTGATTCGTTGTTCTTTCAGGGTCTTACGTAAAGCTTTTGCCCGCAGGAGTTGCTGATCATTGAGCTCAATGGTGTTGATTGCAGTTTCGAGATCAGAGGGTCGTGAAGCATCAAAATAGATGCCCGTCTGATCCAGAATCAAAGAGCTGGGTCTGCGCAGGTCAGCCCCCAGACCTACTGAACGAATGAAGGCGTCTTCAGCTCTGAAAAGCTTAATATTCGATGGCGGTTTATAATCATGATGTTTGGCTCCCCAAACTAAAATGCCATCATCAGGTTTCGTCTTCGCTTCAGCTTGCTGAACCGATTTTACAAACAAAACCTTTTCTGAAATCGCTTCAGTAAAATGCTTTAAAAAGGCTCTTTTCCATAAGCTGAAGCCCACCGCATAGAGTGTGTTGACGGGCTGGCTCCGTGAAGTTCTCTGCAGGACGATAAGCTCAAGAATATCTTCCAGCTCACACCGTTCAAAAGTTTCCGGATCAATATAACGAGTGTACTTCAGGCAGGCTGCAGCAAAGAGGCTTTCAATAGTATGCGTTTGTTTCCGACGAGGGCAGGGAACCCGGTCATCGGTTAACCCCCAGCCACTGTAAAAAGGGACACCAAAACAAACGACATTTTTCTTGTGCCAGAGTGCTTCGAATCCTAATTGAGAGGTAACGACGTAGACTTTTTCAAAGTAGGGGAAAAGAGACTGAGCATTAACCTTGTCCGCAAGAATATGTATTCTGGGATTATCAGGAAGATGGCTGCCGAGATAACCCTTTTTGGTACCCAGAACAACATCAGGATGAACTTTTATCCAGATTTCAGAATCCGGATTCTCCGCAAGCGCCGCATCCAGCATTTTCTCAAAGCTGGAGTCATCCGCTACTCCAAACTTGACGGAACAGTCTCCGTAAGTCTGATCAACCACAAGAACACGTTTCAGCCCTTCAGCTTCAGGCTTCCAGCCATCTATAGGCTCATGATTATATTTAGTGATTTTGTTGTCAGTAATCTGAGCCAGAAGGTTTGAAGACCGATCTCGTAATTCTGCGTTGAACCAGTCGGGACGATTGAGAAGCGCTTCAATATCAGAAGGGCAGTTAGCGTCGTAATAAATGCCCTGTTTATCAACGATCAGAGCAAAGCGTTTGTCACCCAGGGCAGGGTGGCCCAGGTAGCTGATAAAGCCGTCTTCAAGGTGCCAGTAGGGTACCTGATGCTTTTCTGCAAGTTTTACAGCTTTTTCTGTGTTGGCTTTTTTGCCCCACCCCACAACAACATGAGAAGGTTGTATTTTCGTGTAAGACTTTTTCTTCTCTATGCGATCGCACTGCAAGAGAGTAGTTAACTCTCCTGCTTGACTTATCCCGCGAGAAAAAGTAATGAAAGCGGGTTTTGGCTTTAAAGAAGACGGCAATGGAGTCACAGCTATTTGATAGAAAAAGGTTAAAAGGTGGATAAAAGGCTTTATCGGTATTTTGAATAGATACTGAATTACAGTGAATTATCTACTATTACGATCAGATGCCTTGGGCATTTTGCTGATTTAAAATGCACCTGTTGCATTAATCCGGCAACTACCATAACAGAAAAAACGTACAACAGGTGAATTTTTGCATTGTGCGCAAGAATGCTTGACGGTCGAATAATCCACATTAATATGACAAGGCTAAAACGGTTCAACACTGAACAACCTTTAAGCCTTACAGCCCATTTCCAACCGTTTTTTCATCCAGTTCTGAGTTCCGTGGCAGTTTCTTCTCAACCAGATAATCAAGAACCACTTGAGTGCATTCCTTAAGGCGCATTTCTGCTGTATTAATGACAATCTCCGGGTTCTCAGGCACGTCATAACGGGAATCAATGCCCGTAAAGTTTACGATTTCACCTGCTCTGGCCTTTTGATAAAGACCCTTGGGATCACGCTGCTCACAGACATCCAATGGAGTGTTGATAAACACTTCGATGAACTCGCCTTCAGGCAGCATATTTCTGACCATTCTTCTGTCAGATGTGAATGGAGAAATAAACGCACTCAGAACAATAAGGCCGGCATCAACTAACAGGCTTGAGACCTCACCTATACGGCGAATGTTTTCAACCCGGTCACTATCGCTAAAGCCCAGATCCTTGTTCAAACGATGCCGAACATTATCACCGTCCAATACATAGGTATGATAACCCTGTTCATGCAGAAGAGCGTCAACTGCATTAGCAACGGTAGACTTACCTGAGCCACTCAGGCCGGTAAACCAGATCAGGCAGGGCTTTTGCGATTTCAGGTTCGAACGTGCTTCTTTAGAAACCCTGTGAGTATGCCAGGCAATATTTTCCATATTCCAGTTAAGCTCATTGTGCTAGTGCTCCGGATTGGCCTTACTCAACTGCTCAGCCATCAACTCTGCCGAGCTGTATAAATAGCAGGGGTTATCGTAATCATTCCCTGTCTTCAAACCAGACAAAGCACCTGATAGCAGGATTTAATATTGGTTTTAAAAGACTCTGATATAGCAGACCAGGACAGTGCCTGCACAATTATAGGTATGTTGGAGTCACGTAAGACTTCATTAAATGCCGTTAACTGATCGAAATTATCATGCTCGTCATGCCCATCAGGGAAGTGAACGACAATGTCCAGATCACTGGCATCATGATTAGTACCTTTTACACGACTCCCATAAGCCCATAGCCTGGTGCCACGGGTGAATATTTGTGATGCCAGATCACAGACAGACTCACGATCCTTTTCTCGTAAATCAATCATTTCTAACTCTATTTAAATGCTTTCCTATCGCTGTCTCCAAAATAATGGCATCAGCGATAAAACCTGGTAGCAACTTAAGAGTGTATTCAGCGAATTTCTTGCCATAAACCTTCAGATACTTGCGAAGGAGTTTGTCAGCCTGTTCGAGGATGATTTCAAACTCTTTAACACAGGCTGACCGGTACATATCGTAATCTATACTGCCTTCTTCACAGGCGAGTAGACGGTTATGAGCAGTCTCCAGTGTCTTGATGCAACGGGAAAAAAAGTAGTGTCTATAGTCATGTGTCTTAATGGCAATGTTTGTTTAGCCTCGGAACGAATTGATTTCTCTCCATGGTTCTTTGGACAAGGTCTGAATGTTTAATCAAGTATATACCCAGGTATATACAAAGAGGATCAAAGATGAAGACGACCATTTTCAAAAACAACAAAACACAGGCTGTACGGATTCCCAAGGAGTTTGTGTTTCCAGACAATGTGAAACACGTTCAAATCACGGCAAAATCATGAAAGTGCCTGCCCAGCAAGGACTTCAGCCAGATAGCGTGT
>NZ_JAHHPN010000193.1:0-1294 GCF_024606325.1 Endozoicomonas sp. ONNA1 | reverse complement strand
AGCAGAACTTATTAGCGTCTTGTTTGTCCCACACCAGAGGCAACGATGGCCTCGGAATTGACTCTTAACTTCTATGTCGGAAACACTTTAAGGTGACAACAGATAGCAGCATAAAATGACAATGCACGACAGTATCCTGTTGAGAGAAAGCTGTCTCATACTATCGACGTTGACGGCTTATGCTTTTTTTTTCGTTGTCAGCTTGGTTTTTCCGACAACTTCGCATAATTACCCAGCACTGGCATATATTCTGCACTTCCCCTTGCAACGCAACCTGTTGAATCCATAACTCATCAGGATGACCCGAAATAGCGCAAGGAGCGATCAAAACAGTGCAGATTTCCAGAATACTTCCCGACTTTCGCCCACTTTTATGTTGCTGTACGCACCTGGGCTTCGTAACGGTGTTTTTAATGGCATACTCAGGGGTGACTTCAGCCGCTTTAAACGATGCCGAGGCGGTCAACACATCCGGTCTGCAACGGATGCTTTCTCAGCGAGTCGCTAAAAGTTACCTGATGATCGGGGCCGACATTAACTCAGAAGAAGCTAAAGAGCAGCTCTATAAAAGCATTATTCTCTTTGAAAATAATTTTCACGCTTTATCAAATTACGCGCCCAACGATGAAATCAAACACCAGCTAAGAGTCATTGAGAAAGACTGGAAAAGCTACAAAAAAATAGCACTGTCGACACCCGACAGAGGAGCAGCTACCGAACTCATTCAAAAGGCTCTGACTGTATTCAACAGCAGCAATGATCTGGTCACATTAATTGAAAAGCACTCGGCCACCAGTAAAGCCAGGCTCATCAACGTTTCAGGTCGACAGCGCGCACTCAGCCAGAGAATTGCCATGTATTATCAGGCTTTGGCCTGGGGCGTGGGTGACGACTATGAGAGAGATTTTGAAGAATCCATGGCTCTGTTCGAAAGCTCACTGAATGAACTCGACCAGTCCCCGGTGAATACTCCTGAAATCAGAAAACTGCTCGCCAAGGTTAAAGCACAATGGTTTTTTTCCAAATCAGGTTTTACGCAATATAAAGAGGGACGTTACATGCCAACAGCCATCTCTGTCACCACTGAATCCATTCTCAAGAAAATGCAAGTTCTGACTCAAAAGTATGAACAGGTCATGGTCAATAGTCAGGGGGTCGCCAGCAGCTACTCCCCGGCCTACCTGTGAAACAAACCATTCGGGTAAGTTTCATGAAGCCCATAGACGATACAGCTTAATTAGGGAAAGGCAGAACACCTTTCCCTTCGATTCGATCAGGTTTCAATTCCCACAAT
>NZ_JAHHPN010000192.1:0-3054 GCF_024606325.1 Endozoicomonas sp. ONNA1 | reverse complement strand
AATATATAGCGACCGCACCGAAGGAAAGGTCGGCGAGTATAGATTTCGCCAGCATTCATAGCAACCAGACTGGCGAACACCATGACAAACTCTTGCAGCTGACTGGAAGGCATTTGAAAAAACTGCACATCTTCTCCAGGCACTCCTCTTTCCAGCCAGGCGTAAGCTGCGTTAGTTCCGGTTTGCAGAAGGTTGATAGTGGGCCCGGCACCAGGTTGAGTGGTCAGGGGTTGGGTGATAGAACTGGATTCCCTGTCATCAGAATCAATTAAAGTCACTGAAACTGGCGAAGAAACAGCTTTACATGCCTGGGAAGCCGTTAAGCCGCCAGCGGCTCCACACTCCTTGTTTTCATCATTACCGGAGGATGTCAGTTCAGGGAGGGTGTGCCGGGCAGACGGTGACGACTCAGAAACTGGCAGCCCTCCAATCGTTTCTGGTTTTTGTCTTTTAGGGCTCTGGCTTTCAGTATCAGCATTGGGTAAAAACTGAGAGGGTTGCTCTTGTAGTCCCTGAGCTCCCGATGGTCCATCGGTCTCTGTATCAGGGATGACAGATAGATAGAGTTTGACGTTTCTTTGTAAGGTTTGAAAATTAAGTACATACTCACCTGCTACAGAAACCATAGAGGTGAGCAGGAATGCCAGTACGATGACAGAACTGTGCAATACGCCGACACCACGAAAAAGTTTTTTCATATTGACTCCTTCCGCTAAAAAGCCGGAAACGCATTCTCGATTTGTAGAGTGAATTACATAACAAATAGAAAGGTTATTCGCTGCCATGCAGGACAAAAGCCTGACATGCAACTCTATACACAAAAAAGAAGAAAATGTTTTAATCAGTACCAGTTGATGTCAACCCGGAGACATCCCGCACAATTGCAGATAATTGTAGATAGTTTTATCTAAAAACTGTTAAGAATAATAAAAACAAGTACTGTAATATGTCTTTTTATGGGTTTGAGCATCATTACGGCTAATATCAGAAGCCTTTAGAATAGTTAAGTCGTTGAAAAAAGATGCTTTTTATTTAGAGTATTTATGACTATAAAATTTAAGATGGAGGGGTATCCACAAATTGGACCAACGAGTTAGACGAGCAAACAAAGAAAAGCAAAAGATACAAAAACATTGCTCACCAAACCGGGCCATAGCTTGCTGAGCCCCTTCTTCGGTTGCAGATCAGTACACGGCCTTGAGTCCTGTTGCAACAGCCTTATAGCCATTAAACGGAACATATTTCATAGAATTTCGCATCATGTGCACAATGCAAAGCCGTATCTGAGTTTGAGGGAACGCGCTGTTAATAGCGTCAGGAAACCCTTTCAGGCCGTCTACACAGGCGCTTAAAATATCTTTGATTCCACGGTTCTGTCACTGCATCAGAACACTGAGCCAGAACTTTACTCCTTCATTTTCAGAGAGCCACATACCCGGCAGTTCCTTTTTGCTTTCGATATTGACTCCCGGAGCCAGGTAAATCGCCTCGTTAATGACCTGCTTATCTTGCCGGACTTTCGCGACAATGCAGTCCAGATAGACAATCGGGTAAATGGGATCAAGAGGGCGAGACTGCCATTCGATCACTTGCTCAATAACGGCATCTGTAACCTTGGAAATCAGTGACTCGGACACGTCTGCACCATACGGCTCTTTGAATGTGGAGACTATCTCTCTGGTACTCATACCCTCTAGGGGTAGAGGATTGTATCATCCATTGAGGTAAATCGAGTCTGTCGTTTTGTTTTACGTACAGAGGTGTTTCACAACGTAAGCAGCCTTTGAGGTGCTTTTTCTACAGATTAGTTAACTGCCGAGCCAGTTTTGAGCCCTCAGCTTTTCTTCAAGAAAACAAAATTCAGAGTGGCTGAACTTGCAATTATATTTGACTATTTCAAAGTATATTGTTTTCAGCATAGCCAGGATGACATTGGCATTGTACGTTGGAAGAGAGGATATGTATCCTTGCGCAAAACTATCAAAGGGAACTAACAGACACTCATGATTGCTACCGCAATTTTCACTCGTGTTTAAATTGTCATAAAGATCAAGCATATGTACTAGCCAAAACTCCAATTCTTCTTTCACTATCACATCTCTTCCAACATATTGACTATCATCAGCTAAATCTAAGATGTATATTTTATCTTTATCTTCATGGTATTTTTCATTTCTACCATTTCTATCACTGAGATGGAGTCTTACAGGGCTGTTTAATATGAAATCTATATCCTCGCTTGGTTTCTCAGGATCGAGGTGCATAACTGATAAAACCTGTCCATAGCGATAAAATGCTTTCTCTAAGGTTTTGTTTCCTGTTTTTTTGTTAAAATGTTCGCTGTAAATATCTGAAAATGTTGAACCAGGAACCCAAGCATAACTAGCAATTAAATGTTTTTTGTGTTCCAGAATAAAGGTTGCACCTTTTGTAGGTAATATAAGCTCAGCATTTTTTAAACTAAGCCATGAATATTTTTTATATTCTTTCTTTAGTTTCCATTCAGTATCAAAATGAGTAGTTTCACATGATTGGCAGTCTTCTCTTGTGATTTTAACAAACCATCTTTTTTTTAGATGTATAACAGAAAAGACTTTTTCAACTTGACCGCCGGAAGTTTTTATTTCTTCTATCTCTTGTAAATGATCATCGAAAAGTATTCTGACGGCATCATAGTATGAGTTAACTTTCCCAAAGTCTGGTAATGTTGGAAGGCTTTGGAAATCAGCTTTCAAAGAATAAGGTTGCATTAAGCAGAGCAAGAATAGTATTAGATTTTTTTTAGACATTTTTTTTGGAATTTAAGTATTTCTTATGTTTATCGGTAGTTCAATGGGTAACTTTATCACTCACTCTCAATACTGCTAACATATATGAGTCGTGACTCCATCAAGAGAGAGTTATGGTCATTTCATGTCCTCAAACGCCAGAAATTATTATCACTCACTCTGCTATGACTGAATGATGGAAGCAGGATTAAATGAATATTAAACTGAGTCTTCTGAATATAACAGGATGTAATACAGTTTTTTTAACTGTCTCTTATACACATCT
>NZ_JAHHPN010000191.1:0-1031 GCF_024606325.1 Endozoicomonas sp. ONNA1 | reverse complement strand
TAATAAAGCCCCGTTGCAAACTCGGCGGCAGAACAATTCATAAACAAATATGGCACCTTGAAAGAATAAGAAAATTACTGAAATTAAAATTTCCGGATAATTTGCGATTTACCTACGAACCGGTCGAAGAAATCCTTCAGCACACTGCCCTATGCATTACTGTCAGTTCAACTGTCGCAATAGAGGCTATGGCTCGTGGCATCCCAACAGCCATTGTAAGTGATTTTGGGGTACGAAAAGATATTCATACAGCCAGCTTTGTAGGCAGTGGATGCCTGGCAACCTTTGATCAACTGGCTGCTGGGTGTGTGCCTAAGGTTAACCGACAGTGGTTAGAAAAAAATGTAAAAACACCTGATTTGGAGGCATTAAAAATAAAACTAAATGAGCTTCTGGTTATTAAAAATAAAGGCCTGCTACCACATCGTCATATGCCTAATGGAGCTTTTTCAAAAGTACCGGATAACAGGCCATTATTGTTAAAAAGAATGAAAAAGCTAACGAGTGATCCAATAGGATTCTGTAATGACTCCAGGTATAAAGTTTTAAGAAATTTTGCAATATTTCTCGACTCAAAAACCAATAAACAGGGAATCTCACAATAAAGACTGACCCACACAACATATTTTATATGTAGTAGCCACAATCAGTAGCCACAATCTGTTATGACACTTACCCGACAGAAGCCGTTTGCACCATTAGCTCAGAGATTGAGTACACTGTTTTAGAAGTTTTCTATTTTTTTCTCAATAGTGTCGCGTAAACCTTCCGGAATGAGATCCTTATATTTTTTTAAATATCTTACAATGATAGGTTCATCAAGATAGCTATCAATTCTATTCAATCTTGACCAGATAACACCACTTTTAACTAACTTCGCTGGCGACCCGGCCCATACCGAAAATGGCGTCGTTTTCCCTGTAACAATTGAGTTAATACCAACGCTACTACATGGTTGGATTTGCGCCCCTTTCAAAACGGTTACATTTTTTCCTATCCAGCAATAGTCACCCACTTCAATACTCTTCCAT
>NZ_JAHHPN010000190.1:0-1250 GCF_024606325.1 Endozoicomonas sp. ONNA1 | reverse complement strand
CGCCATCGGTCTGGCAGGATTGGCAGCAGAAAGCGGTAATGCAATACCAACCCTTGCGTCTTTCAATTTTATCGACGAATTTGCACCGATTCGCTTGCAGACAATGGTTGGAGACCATCTGACGCTTGTTCAGGCCAGTCAGGCTGTAGAAATCTTCAAGGACATGATGAGGTGCTCCCCACCCTACCCTTTGTCTATCGTAGATCACCCTGTCTTGCCAAAAGTCCAGGAGCTGGTTTACAGGGCCAGGAATGAAATGAAAACCGGGGCTCAACGATACGACGACGAAATTAATGGCATGAGCAAAAGAGCCTTTCACCCTCTCGTGCCTGAAAGATTCTTCTCGGAACACTTCGCTACTCATTCTCACACTGGTATCAGGATAATAGCTCTGTTGAGTGAAGGTCTGATCAGCAAGGTTGAACTTCATAATTACATTAAAGCGGTCAGAGGTGTCGATGGTTATCAGACAGTGGATGAATTCGAGCACTTCCATGGCTACCGCTACGGCGTCAATGTGCCTCAATTCAAAAAGGTTGTTCAAATGATGTCTGACGAGGGTGCAAAGGAATTCATGCGCAATGCCTTCGATCCTGTGACCGTGACCACCACTGGCCCTTCAGGTATGAAAGAGTCTGTTACCGGCATGAAAGAGTACGCAGCTGCGGTCATCGCCAACTACGTCCTTAACGATATTGCCTTCAATAACGGCCGCAGGACGGCAGCCTTCCTGGCCAATATTCAGGATACTCTGGCACCTTATGCCAATACCCTTGGCGTGTCTGAATCAGAGCTGATCAAGGCTATCCATGACACCTTGATGCAGACTCATGCTGCAGCGGTTGAGCATCGGCTCAATGATTACTGGCTAAAACCTTCAGCCTCTCTGGTACAGGCGGCCGCCTGGTACTTCTTCACCTATAAGCCTCTGCTGGCGATCCATACCGCCGAGCAGGCTGAAAGGCTGTCTCTCTCAAACATGGCGTTCCTCTATCTTCTGGATCTGACCAGCCGGGGTGATTACCTGCACAGAGCTCTCACACCTTTCGAGCACTGGCTGGAACACTATGATGTTGATCTTGACCGAACTCGCCAATATACCTACCACGACGGCATTGAAAAGATCTCTGAAGTGGGCGGGCTGGCCATGCCATTGGGTAAGGCCGCTTCCTCAGTCATTCTGCTGAGAACCGGGTCTCTGCTGTTTGCCAGACAGTACAACGCCAACCCCCGGATGTATCGCAGCATTT
>NZ_JAHHPN010000189.1:0-7717 GCF_024606325.1 Endozoicomonas sp. ONNA1 | reverse complement strand
ACGCCATCCACAAACAGAAGATTATTGCTATTGAATCGAATAGCAATGCAACTAGCCGTTTACTTGAGCGTGGGAGAGAGAGCAGTTTGTTGCGCATGTGTTACCTGGAGAAGGACTGAAAGTACTGTAGCAAAAACTCTATCATTTAGACTGTTTTACTCTATCGCCCTGACCACGTCCAGCTAGAGTCATAAAAATATAGCGAAAGTAGTTAGAAGGAGACATGCCTTTAATCATTTCCGCATCTGTTTTTGCCAGTAATTCAGGCATTGACATATCAATATCTGACACTTGAGCCAAGCCTGTAATTCCTGGCCTGACATCGTAAACCATTAAGCTATCGCGATGCTCAATAAGTTCAACCTGATTAAATAAATTGGGTCTTGGACCGACCAAACTCATTTCACCTTTTAGGACGTTCCATAATTGTGGTAATTCATCCAACTTGGTTTTTCTAAGGAATTTACCAAATCGAGTTATTGAGCTATTTGAAACGAGATGGCTAGCTACAGAAGCAGTATCAGTTCTCATCGTCCTGAATTTAACTAGTATAAAAGGTTTTTTCTTTCTTCCAACCCGCTCCTGTCTAAACAAAGGCGAGCCAGAGTCAAAATAAATAGCAAAATAGATAACAATAAATAAAGGCATTACAAAAATAAAACCGAATAATGAAATTAACAAATCTAATATGCGCAACATATAAATCAATCATCCGAGAAACATTCACAAATCCCTTCATTGAAAGTTAGAAGTGGCTTCCATTGAAGAGTATCTTTCACATGCTTCATGTCAATTTGCAAATCGCCAGCCAATTTATCTATGACCGATGACTTCCCTAATATACTGGCTAAAAAACGAAGAAAAGTGACATTTAATGGTATTAAACATGGAGTTCTACCACTAGCAATAATCAAACTATGCAGCAGTTCAGTTGTAGAAACATCTTCATCATCACTAACAAGAAATGTTTGCCCTGAAGCCGCAGGGTGCTTTATGCAAATCGTAATAAAATCCACTAAATTATTAATACCAATAAAGCTACGTTTGTTGTGAATGGCTCCTAAGGGTAAAGGTAACTTTTTATTTATTAGCTTAAGTAAACTACCAAAGTTTCCTGGTGCTCGCTTTCCATAAACTAGTGGTGGACGAATTACAACCACCTCTAGAGTACTCTTTTTAGAAATTTTTTCCAAGCCTAACTCTGCATTGTACTTAGAGCGACTGTACGAATCGTAAGGACTAGGTGTATCATTAAATGAAAATGGTCTTACACTTTTATTTCCATTTACTCCAATAGAACTTAGAAAAATAAAACGTTTGACACCTGCCTTCAAAGCCTGAACTGCAAGATTCAGAGTACCCTCATTATTTACCTTATTATAATTAGAAATAGTTTTTTCAGAATCACTCTTTAAAATATGAGAATGGGCAGCACAATGAACAACAACAGAAACGCCCTCTAATGCTTCCGTCCAGTCTGTTCTAGCGTCAATAGAACCGACAGACAACACACCCGACAGATACGGATCTTCATTTTTTCGTACAGTACCGACAACATCCAGTGAGCATTCTTCTTTTAGTTTATTATAAAGTACTGATCCAACAAAACCGTTTGCTCCTGTTACTAACACACGCATAACTAATCCTGAATTTTGATATACTACCAACTTGAATAGAGCTAAGCTCTTATTTTAATCCCCTGAATTCAAGTAATAAGTGCATAAACTATGACTTTTCCTGCATCTATTCAGGATAACTCTTTAATTGCATCATGAGAGGCTTTGTAACCCGAACATTTTCGAGGCCTAATATTCAAGTCAGGGCATTCGCACCAATCGAGTACGACTAGGCAAAAGCAGTTTTACAGATGCTTATGACCTGCTGACTTTCAACGGACCTACCCCTGAGCCTTCTGATTGAAGCAATTCTGCTGTGATCTGCTTTTTTGACCCGCAAAGTCTCTAGTACAGGCAAATAAAATCGCTAAATTCGAATGACCAAATAGCGAATAGTAATCGAACCCATTCCAAAAAAAATGACCAGACAGGTTATTTTGTTATAAAAATGCTCATCAATAGCAATTGAGACATGCATTTAATTCAACAACAACTCTTTACCCATCATTAAAACAATGATGATATTACCAATGATATTTAGATTGAATCAAACACAGACAAAAAAGGCTTTAAAAGAACAACTAAACATTAAAGCTCGCTTTTCCTAAATTCATAAAACTTAATCCTAATCTTTTTCATAACAAAGAAAAAAAGTGAAAAATAAAATCCATTTTTTCTAGCTGCTTTGATAATTTCATAGTTTTGCTTAACAATATTACCAACACTCTTATTAGTTTCACCACCAAGGCGCATTCTTACCAAAACCCCAGATATATATTTAACTTTAATTTTGTTTTTACCAATCACTCGTATGAGAAAATCATAATCTGCCGCAAGTCTATTTGAAGTATCAAACAAACCATATTTTTTATATACATAAGATTTGGCAAAAAAAGTAGGATGTGCTGGCATCCAGCCTTTCCCCCATAAACTTTCATCATATTCGCAAGATTTCCAAAATCTTACAACACGACTTAAATCATCCTTTGACACATATACCAGATCTCCATAGCAGGCATCAATATCAGCATTGGAAATGCCAGCAATAACATTGAAGATTACATCATCATCCTGAAAAACATCGTCAGAATTGAGAATACCAATGACATCACCGGTTGCCAGCTTAATACCTTTATTCATAGCATCATAAAGGCCTTCATCTGGTTCAGATATCAGTTGACATATATTTTCTTTGTATTTATCAATAATAGAAAGAGTTTGGTCAGTAGAGCCACCATCTACAATGATATATTCAATATCTCGATAATTCTGGGATATAACGGAACGAATAGTATCTTCAATAGTGATTGCTGAGTTAAAACATACGGTGATTATAGATATTTTCATGCGCCCATTTCGTAAAAATGCATAAGTAGAAAAATAACTGAAGCACTTATCTACTTCTGATCGAAGCAAGTAATTCAGCTGCTTTCAGACTGGGAGCAGAAAGGCAAATATCTCCACCAATTACCATGATCTCTGGCTTTAAATACTCCGCTATAGCCCGACCAATTCGCCAGACAATACCTTCGTTCAATTCACCGGGCATAGGGCCACGAATGTCGTAAGCTTGCAAACAGTTAAGAGTACTCATCAAAAAAGCCAAAATAGAATAAAGTTATATATTGCTTGTGGGTGAATGGTGAATCGTCAATTATGAAATGACTCACAACTTAAGCCCTCCCATATGTATCCTCAAACCGCACAATATCATCTTCTCCCAAGTAGCCGCCGCTTTGAACTTCAATCAATTCAAGGTCAAACTTACCCGGATTTTCCAGTCGATGGACAACACCAATTGGGATATAAGTAGACTGATTTTCGGTTAGCAAAAGTTCCTGATCACCATTGGTAATTCGTGCTGTCCCTTTAACCACGATCCAGTGTTCAGCCCGGTGATGGTGCATTTGCAGTGAGAGCCGGGCACCCGGCTTAACGGTAATGCGTTTCACTTGAAAGCGCTCACCCATATCAATGGAGTCGTAGGCACCCCAAGGACGATAAATTTTACGATGCAGCTTAGCCTCGGGGCGGTTTTCTGCTTTGAGTCGATTTACTATCTTTTTCACATCCTGCACACGGCTCTTATGAGCCACGAGGATAGCGTCATCACTTTCGGTAATCACCAGATCTTCTACACCCACAGTAGCAATCAACTTTTTCTCACTGCGAACATAGGTGTTCCGACTATCTTCCATTAAGACATCCCCAAAAGTAGAGTTACCCAATTGATCTTTTTCAGCAATATCGGCCAAAGAAGACCAGGATCCGACATCGGACCAACCCGCATTCAGGGGAACCATCACCGCATCAGTGGTTTTTTCCATCACCGCATAATCAATGGATTCATCGGGACACGCTAGAAAAGCAGCCTCATCAACACGAACAAAGTCCAGGTCGGAATTCTGCAACTCCATGGCTTGTTGGCAAGCTGTCAGAATATCCGAACGAAACTTGCCCAGTTCTTCCAGATAACGTGAGGCTTTGAACAGAAACATACCGGAATTCCAGTAATAGTTGCCACAGTCCAGGTATTCCTGAGCCGTTTCAAGATCTGGTTTTTCAACAAAGCGCTCCACCTGTGCAAGCTGTTCACTATTTCTGCTTAACGCTTCACTCGCCTTGATGTACCCATACCCGGTTTCTGCCTGAGTAGGCACAATGCCAAACGTGACCAGTTTGTCATTTTGTGCTGCAGGCATCGCAGCTAAAATTGCCTGATGAAAAGCCTGCACATCCTGAATGACATGATCTGCAGCCAACACTAACAACAATGGATCGTTATCGGCTGCAGGCTGTAAGCTCTGCGCTTTCAGCGCCGCCAGTGCTAATGCTGGCGCAGTATTACGACCAACCGGTTCCAGAATAATCGCTGACGGTTTACGGCCCACCTGCCGGAATTGCTCGGCTACCAGGAAACGATGCTCTTCATTGGCAATAACCATTGGCGCACCAAGAGAAGATAAGCCATCCAATCGGGACAAGGTATTCTGCAACATGGTTTGTTCGTTCACCAATGGCAGAAACTGCTTCGGGTATAAAGAGCGAGACTGCGGCCAAAGACGGCTACCAGAGCCGCCGGACATGATAATGGGAATCAGGTTCATAATTATAATTTGCGGGATGTGTGAGTAGTTCTTTTATCTATTAATTTATATTGAACGAAGCTCGTCCTCATGCTCCAGAAACCATTTATAAGTCAACCCAAGACCATCGAACAAAGAGACTGATGATTTCCAACCTAACTGTTCAAGCCGGGTAACATCCATCAGCTTACGCGGTGTACCATCAGGTTTTGTTGAATCAAATACAATCTCACCAGCAAACCCAACCACTTGTTTCATAGTCTCAGCTAATTCGCGAATGGTGCAATCAACTCCAGTACCCACATTAATATGCGACATCATAGCTGAAGTGTGCTGACTGAAAGTCGAGCTATCCAGATTCATGACATGGACACAGGCTGCTGCCATATCATCAACAAAGAGAAACTCCCTCATAGGCTTACCGGTGCCCCAAACTACAACTTCTTTTTCACCACGAATCCTGGCCTCATGAAAACGACGCATCATTGCCGGGATAACATGACTGTTCTCTGGATGAAAATTGTCGTTTACACCATAAAGATTGGTTGGCATTACCGAGCGGTAATCCACACCATATTGTCGATTATAAGACTCGCACAACTTGATACCGGCAATCTTGGCAATGGCATAGGGTTCATTAGTCGGTTCGAGATGACCACTGAGTAACTCATCTTCTACCATAGGTTGCGGGGCCAACTTTGGATAAATACAGCTGGAACCCAGAAACAACAGTTGCTTAACACCCGCAGCATAGGCCTGATGAATAATATTGCACTCGATCATCAGGTTGTCATAAATAAACTCAGCAGGGTAGGTATTGTTAGCGTGAATACCACCCACCCGAGCGGCTGCCAGATAAACCTGATCGATCTGTACAGAGTCGAAAAAACGACGCACAGCGGACTGGTCAGTCAGATCAAGTTCGGCTCTGTCACGACAGATGATCTCATAACCACCAAATTGTGATAACTGGCGGACAATAGCCGAACCCACCATACCCCGATGACCAGCTACATAAATTCTTTTCATATAAAATGTTCAATTAAATGCTCAAGCACAGAGCTTGGTGAAGTCGATGAAAGGCAAACTAAACGGCAAAGTAACTATAATAATGCTAAAGAGAACGCAGCAGGAAGATTTATTCTCTGGATACTTTCACCTCGTACCCATGCTCCTTCAACAGAGCATGCTGTTTGGCCTTGGCCAGATCGCACTCAACCATTTCGGCAACCATCTCTTCAATCGTGGTTGTTGGCTCCCAGCCCAGTTTAGTTTTAGCATTGGTTGGATCACCCAGTAAGGTCTCCACCTCTGCGGGCCGGAAATATCGTGGATCTACTGCAACTACTTTCTGACCAATTGAAAGCGCTGGAGCCTGATCAGTAGTGAATTTATCAACATAGGCGCACTCATCAACACCTTCCCCTTCCCAGCGTAACTGGATACCAATAGCTTTGGCGGTGAAATCTACGAATTGACGAACGGAATATTGAACGCCGGTGGCAATCACAAAATCCTCTGGTTGCTCCTGCTGTAACATCAACCATTGCATTTCCACATAATCACGGGCATGGCCCCAGTCCCGCAGGGCATCCATATTGCCGAGATAGAGACACTGATCCAGCCCTTGGGAAATATTACTCAGCCCTCTGGTGATCTTACGTGTGACAAAGGTTTCACCGCGCCGGGGTGACTCGTGGTTAAACAAAATGCCATTACAGGCATACATGCCGTATGACTCACGATAGTTAACCGTAATCCAATAGGCATACATCTTAGCTACTGCGTAAGGAGAGCGCGGATAAAAGGGCGTTGTCTCTTTCTGCGGGATTTCCTGAACCAACCCATACAATTCTGAAGTAGAGGCTTGATAAAAGCGGGTTTTCTTTTCCAACCCTAAAAATCTTATTGCTTCCAGCAGCCGCAATGTGCCTAATGCATCGACATCTGCGGTATATTCCGGTGACTCGAATGAAACCGCAACATGGGACTGTGCCGCCAAGTTATACACTTCGTCTGGCTGAACTTCACTGATAATACGCGTAAGGTTAGAGCTGTCGCTTAAATCGCCGTAATGCAGTCTGAAATTTTGGTTGTTTGAGTGTGGATCTTCATAGATGTGATCTACACGTTCGGTATTGAACAAAGAGGCTCGACGTTTGATGCCATGAACTTCATAGCCTTTATCGAGCAGGAATTCTGCAAGGTAAGAACCATCCTGACCTGTAACACCCGTTATTAATGCAACTTTTTTATCCATAATAATACTCATTAAATTACTGTAGCACTGAATTTATTGACAACTGAATCAAAGTTATTAAAAAAAGCCTAATATCGTCAGGACCTGAGATGAGCAGTAATCTCCCACCCATCACCATTATTCAAGATATGTTCTACAAAAAACAAAGAGTGTGATTGCATACTATTTGTTAGTAGTAATTTTCAGCATCTCTTCAGCAACAGTTTCCCAAGAGCACGGTATTGATTCTAATGCACCCTCCCAGTTCGGCCACCATCCAGCATCAAGTCTATTGGCCAGTTCCATTATTGCCGATTGTAATGACTGCACATTATCTGCTTCGAAATAAATAGCTTCATCACCACAGAGAGTTCTTGCATAAGGTAGGTCTGGGCAGAGTATTGGTAGTCCACAAAACATTGCCTCAACGAGAGGAAAGCCAAAACTTTCTTCATTTGAGAGAAATAATAATGCATCACAAGACCGATAAAAAGACAGCATTTGATCAGAGTTGATTAATCCAACACAAGAGATGGAACTCCATGTATTATCAGGATTTTTCAATGGATCAATCGTTAAGGTTAATTGCTCGACAGGCCAAGCCTCAGGCTCATCAATTTTAGAAAGGAGTAAATGATTTTTATGTGAATAATCAGCAGCCGGATAAAAAAGATGTAGCTTACCATCGCGGACTCGATTAGTCCTCTTAACAAAAGATTTTGATAACCATTGTGGTACAGGCTGTGGAAGAACAAAAACACGACCGCGCACAGCCC
>NZ_JAHHPN010000188.1:0-1907 GCF_024606325.1 Endozoicomonas sp. ONNA1 | reverse complement strand
AATGCAGAGATTGTTGAGGGCCTCCGTTACCATCGGCAGAGTCAGAATAAAGGAAGCTATCGAAAGAGCCTGTAGAGCGGGCGGTGGATTCCTGAGCATGCTGCCCCGATGACTCTGATGGCGGGCATTGTTGCTGGTTATTTCCAGAGCCGGGCATCGTAATGATGGCCGCCAGCGGGTGATCGTGACACGGCTCTTTTTGTGCTATCGAGCTAAACGACGGTGAGCACATACCCCAATAGCTCTTTAAAAGCCAACCGACAGCAAAAACCACCTCTAAAGGTAACCATGAATAAGAGGTGAAGCTGAGTGGGGTATTTTTGCTGGTAAGGATCAGTTGGTAACTCACCAGCAGATGATTGGCGTAAAGCCATGGCCACGAAATTGATTCAATGATAGTCGTTTGTAGCTCGCCACCGTCTAGTCTGCCTTGTTTCTCATCAGGCGGTAAATCTGATCCTGCATGGCCTTTTGCATAGGCAATGTCTGGCAAGGTGCCCGATAGTGTGTGTTGGTCAGGTTTTATGGAAAAGTTCTGATTTGGAAAATCTGCTTTCTGTTCAAGCTCAACACCAAAACGTCTTGTCAACGGTTGAGCCTGACAGACGACGGACAATGTCATTAGTAAGAGTGATGCTATAAAGAGTGAGTGCTTAATCATTCTACCCTTGCATTCTGGTGTACAGAGAGGAAGGATAGATCAAGAAAATAACTCAAGTTACGTAGCTCTGCAGGAGACAATTTCGTAACGAATCTTGATATAAAAGGGAGAGTGGTTACTTGCCAGCAGGTATAGCTGCAAGCTTATTAACTCAAGCTGAATGATTCCCGTCTTTGAGGATGTCGCAAAAGTAGCGAGCAAAGCTGAGACAAGGCAAGAGCTCCATGCCACTCCGGGCGAAGAAGCGCTTGAGACGTTTACGCCTGGTCACGGAAGCGTGCCCCACAGTTCGGGCAACATGGGACAGATTGACTGATCCCATCTGGATGAGGCCAAAAATAACCAGCACAATAAGGTCAATACGGGATTGAGCCAGCCAGAAGAGGTTTTAAAAGGCTTTGCCAGTGAATGGGTGTGTTGCACGAAAGGTGACTGCTGGTGGTAATGGGCTTGCAGAATACCTGCTATCCGCCACCTATTCACCCTTTCATATCAAGCTTTGTCTCGAAATTGTCCCCTACAGAGCTGCGTAACTTGCGTTATTTTCTTGATCTATCCTTCCTCTCTGTTCACCAGAAAGCAAGGATAGAATGATTAAACACTTACTCTTTACAGCACCATTGTTACTCATGACATTGTCCGTCGTTTGTCAGGCTCAACCGCTGGCAAGACGTTTTGTTGTCGAGCTTGAACAGAAAGCAGGTTCTCAAAACCAGAACTTTTCTATAACACCTGACCAGCATCCACTGCCGGGCAAACTGTCAGACATTACCCACACAAAAGGCTACGCAGGATCAGATTTACACCCTGATGAGAAACAAGGCAGATTAATCGGTTGCGAGCTAAAAACGACCCTCATTGAATCAATTTCGTGGCCATGGCTTCACGCCAATTATCTGCTGATGGGTTACGAGCTTATCCTGACCAGCAAAAATACCCCACTCAGCTCCACCTTATACTCATGGCTACCTGTAGAAGTGGTTGTCGCTGTCGGTTGGCTTTTAGAGAGTTATTGGAATATTAACTCACCGTCGTTTAACCCGATAGCACAAAAAGAGCTGTGTCAGGATCACCCGCTGGCGGCCATCATTACAATGCCCGGCTCTGGAAATAAGCAGCAACAACGCCCTCCATCAGAGTCATCGGGGCAGCACGCTCAGAAAGCCACTGCCCGCCCGGCAGGCTCTTTCGATAGCTTCCTTTATTCTGACTCTGCTGATGGTAACGGAGGCCCTCAACAATCTCT
>NZ_JAHHPN010000187.1:0-2566 GCF_024606325.1 Endozoicomonas sp. ONNA1 | reverse complement strand
AGGAAGAGGAAGTGAAAGTCAAAGGGGGCAATACAGCAGAAACGCAAGCAGAAGTAAAATTAAGATTGGTACTGAGCCTTGCAACGGGTCGAATGGACTTACTTAAATTTTATAGTCTGGATCTATCTCCAATTATCATGCGTTTTTCTCTACAGGACTTTATTGCACCAAGTTCATTGAATGCCATATTCCTCAAAGAAAAAAAGGAGCAACTCACTAAGGATATTGATCCTGAGAATCGGGCTTTGGCAGATATCATAAAACTTGCTTTTCATCTGCTTGATGTATCACCAGAAGAAAAGCCCGTTTTTCCTCATCTTAAAGCCCTTCCCCTCAATGACCAAGCCAGTTTGACCGTCCATCATTTTGGCCATGACTTACAATTTCTAACAAAGTTAATTAGCTTGTTTCCTGAACTGGCTACCAAGGATGAGTCACAATGGTACAACGTCTTTTTTCTGATTCACGAGTACACGATCAGGCGAATCGGTGAAAATCCGGAAAAGGCAAAAACACTCCAGAGCCATTCAGAAGATTGGCAAAAAAAACGCAATTGGTTTGAAAAGCATATATGGCATATGCCAGTCGAGACGGATGATAGTCATTTAATACCAAAGGACATCGACTCTGCTTTCTTTGACAGTGCCAGCTTGAAAAAATTCAAAGATGGAGACGAAGGTATCTTTATTCTTGCTATTCAGCAAGCCAGAAAAGTTGGCTACCAGAAATTAATGCAGCAGTTAAAGCAATATGAAAATAAATTAGATGATGAATCATTACAGATGACAGGCTGGATTAATTGCCTGGCTGGATTGACGCTTCTTGAGGCGGAAATAAGTTCTGACTCCCGGCGGATAGTATTAACCGATCGCAAAAGTTTTCTGGAGAGTGCTTATGAACATTTCATGAAAGCACGTATAACTGGCTTCCATTATGGCGGTTATCTGGAATCACTGGTGTTTATGCGGCTAGCAAATCACTATCAGTATTATCAGGACGAAACATCAGCCCCCCAACAAAAAGACTCAATCTATAAGCCTGTTATTCAATACGTATCGACCAAAAAACCGGAGGAAAAGTTATTTATTGAAGCGGGTAAGATTATTACGGAAATTTTACCCGGGTTGATAGCGAGCTCTATGTGTGGAGTACGTTTTGCGGCTGAAGCAGCCATCAGAATCTTTACTAATGAACGGTTTAACCTTCTGCATATCCCACAGGCTGGCTGGCCGACAATACTCACAAAATATTTTTTACTTGCCAATACAAACTACCACATCCAGTTTGTGTTCAGCAATGATGGCTCTGAAGCTGAAAAAGAGTTATTCCCCAAAATAAATAACCCAGATAGTATTGAGAGAATACTTCTGAAACCACTTGAGGAAATAAGAAAGCTAAGCATTAAAGAAAGACCAGAACAATATGGTATTTTCCTGGACAGTGAAATCAAAAGTAGTGGCAGACCAGAAAACATCAAGAAATATTTAAGCCTTGTCAAAGCTTTTATAATAGGTAAACCCGAAGTACTTGATATATCATCCGAGGTAAGAGCCTCTGATATTGATCAATTATCAGAGAATATTACAAGCTATGAGCTAAGCCGGAGTGACTTCATAACGTCGTTTGAAGCGCTGCAGGAAACACCACAAACTCAAACCGGCTTTGACGAATTCATTTACAATCTGCCCCAACTGGAATCTCATCCGAACTATGGGGCTATAAGTAATGCTCTGTTGAAGAAACATCGCACAAAATCAGCCTTGATTCACTATTATTTATGGGCTTACGAGACCCTCGATGACAGCTGTGACAACGAACGCAACCTGTTCTGGGATACAGTAATGGCTGAGAAGATTGAAAAAAATGAACAAATGAAAACAGCCTTTTTTACACTTCTGGCAACCGCCGATCTAACGGTTATGTACGATGATAATCGGGAGGCCATGAGCACCGCATTCAAACAGTACGACATAGATCTTTCTGTCTGGTTGGCCTTTTTTCACTCGATCTCAGCCAATTCCGCCCGCCTTCTGGGAGAGAAACATAATGCAGATTTCCATATGAAGCATCTTTTAAAACAAAAAAAAATACTAAGCCGTTAAGACGTTGTCCATAATTGACTCAGTAAGAGTAACAAGAAGCCCAAATGCGTAAATTGAAGACTTGTGTTCAGTTTACGCTCAGTATTTTTCCATAAATAGCGGCAGTTTTCTAACCAGAAAAATGAGGTTTCAACGAAACAGCGCTGCGGGATTCCGTACCAAAACTTTACAGCCAATGAAATAGAAGTCCCATCGTAAACTTTTCCATCTATTTTTGACTACAACAGAAACCCCGTTGACTGTTATGCCTATTACCTACAGAGCCATTCTTGCCACATCCTGAACCCACTGCTATTTTTCCTCAGGCTCCATAGGAATCAGAACAATTCATTCAATCAATACAAATAAAAACGGTTGTTTAACAGGTCAACTCTGATTAACAAATTAATAATTATCAAATGGGATCTATGTCAACTCTATGCTTGTTTGTCACAGAAGACTGTTAAAATTTCTCTTTTTAACGC
>NZ_JAHHPN010000186.1:0-8260 GCF_024606325.1 Endozoicomonas sp. ONNA1 | reverse complement strand
AGGGTGGTTTAATCAGCCCAGTCCCGAACAACTCGCCAGTTTCGGAGAGCTTACCCTATGCCTGCCAATCGAACTGATACGATTCCTCCCAATCCTCCTCCCGAACGACAGTGGCTTGAGACCAGCGATGGCTGGTTTTACTCCGCCATTGTTGACACAGATACTTTTAAAATCGGTCTGTCGATGAATCGACCGGGCTCGGCTTTTGCCACGCCTGCGTACATCAGTACCGTCAGGACAGCCATTGACAGGGCCTTCTGGTTGATTGAGCAGTCAGGTTTATTTCCGCACCACATACACCGGAATGTCAGCATTATCTTTTCTGACTCTGACTTAGCGGGTCAGAATGTTTTTTATGACGATGATGGTGTCACTTTGTTAATCGGGCAATCGATCATCAATCCATCATCATTACCCCAGACTTCTGGCAAACCCGCCAGTCTGGCAGAGACTCCCGGAGTTGACCGGCTTGTTGCCACTTTGCTGAATCACATGGCAATAGTCGTTTATGAGGCTTGTGATCCCAATGCCTTCTGGTCAGAATTTCAGGCACGGCATGATGGTGTCGAAGAGAGTGATGCTACAGAGAATGGTAGCGGTTTTATCCAGTCTCCCATTACCCATCCTGATGACGCGGTTTCCACTGTCGCCACTGAAACACAGCTCGGTTTTATCGCTGAAACGCTGGCTGCCAAGTGGTTGAATCAGAAATTATCTCCGGCTTCACGTCATTGGCTGGAGGTTTTGCTTCCCGGTCTGTTCAAAGCCTCACCCCCCGACAAGCCCCCTACCCCCCTGAGTGCCAGACTCAGGGCTTATCACTGGCATTCCAAAAACCACCTTGATCGAACGCTTGCCGGGCTCAAAACAGAGCCGAGCTTTTCATCAGGCAATGTTACAAGCGAAGCAACCCCTTCATCAGGCAATGTCACCGGGCCAGTGCCTGACAATTATTTTGCCTTCACGCCCGTCGCACCGCTTTTACGCATCAACGAGACAATGGCCTTTCCCGCTTTTGGCACAGGTTACTGTACCCGCGTACAGGGAACGGAAATAGGTGTCAGGGTTTACCCCCAGGGGGACGCAGCTCCACCACTGCGGCTGGTCGACATAACCCTTGACGTGGAAAGCTATCAATCACTGGCTTACAAGGATCCAACACAAACTCTCCAGCGGCTGGTTTTTGACCTTGAGACATTAGCCGGACTGTTTCTATACGGTGGTTTTAACGAACAGTTGCTGGCCTTTCTTCACGGACTTCAGGATGCCAGTGATCCGGTGGGATCGACAAACCCCGATCACAAGATTCCTCTGATCAAGGCAGAGTCCGACCGATTATTCATTGACAGTGACGCAACTTTCACAAACGGCAGCCAACCACTGGTTCGCCTGGGGTTGGCCGATCTTTCCCGGCACTCTGCCGAGGCGCTTGGGCGCGGACTGTCGGCCCTGCTGATACCAACATGGCGAGAGACCCTGACGGACAATCCCGTGGCTGTGGCCGGTATCGAGCAGCTGTGGGGGATCACTGGCAACGGGCTGGAAGCGTTGCAACCGAATTATGGATTGGATGAACGTTATCAGGCCCGGCAATGGCCACAACAGTCAGGTGTTGTCTACCAGCGACTGGTGGCAGGTCAGCGCCATAACCTCAGGAAACGGGGCGGCACTGCGAGAGACTTTGTTGATGCCGTCCGCGAACTGTATCTGGATGACGGGCTGGCGTCAGCACTTGCCAGAGTCATGGAAGACCAGCAACCATTGACGGAGAGTACCGTTACAGCTGGGGAAATGGCGGACTTGCTCCAGGCCATCATCATGGTTTACAACGAGCAATCATTGCGCAGTGAACAATGGGCTTTCCGCAGGGCTATTGATGACAGCCTGGACTGGCTGACCGCTAAAGACCCTGACAATCCGGCCCTGGCAAACCTTAAGCGACTCAAAAGAAATGATGAGGCACAACAGGATGGCTACGATGGCCTGACCGAAATGGAACCGGTGCCGTTCTTTGACAACACCACCAGCAGCATCCGGGGCCGGTTCTTTACCCTCACGGCTCTGGGTGACTGGATAGGGGTTTACCTGTCGCCGGACTACCTGACCGGTTCCAGTAACGAAACCATCGTCAGTGACCTGCGCCGACTGGTGGACGCCAGCGACCTGTTCAGGCATCGGTTGAACAATACCAACGAGTTCCAGAGGCTGTCGGGCAATGTAACCTCCCCAATAAGGCCCAACACCCTTGGCGATATTCACGACATTGGTTTGCTGGAAGTGCCCCCTGAAGAACGGAACAGGACGATTCCGGGAGAGTATGTCAGCCTGATCATCCCCGGTCACAATGGCGCGTCTCCCGGCGGTAAATCCGGCCCACTGGCCTACCTGCTCACCCGACATGGTGCGGAAAATGACACCGTCCATGACCCTGCCACAGAGAACCGGACTGCCCTTGCACCCGTCAACCAAACCGTCAATAACGGCACCTTCACGCTCATCCATTTTGATCCGGGCTGGGGGGGCGTGCCCTTTGGTGCCGGATGGCTGTCAGACCATGTTTCGTTCTTTTTTCAGTTAAAGAAAGCATTCCAACTGGCACTCGGCATAAAGCCGGAAGAGGATGCCAACAGGATCAAAAACCGGATTCGTACTGAGCTCGGTTTGCCACGGGACTATTCTGAAAACTATCCCGGACAGAACAGATTAGCCGTAGTAGACCCCCGTCAGGTAATGATCAAAGAAGCCCTGCCCGTACAGGTAAGGTTTAATCAAACGACAGCGACAGACACCAGCAAATCCGTGCGCCTGGCGGTGACCGGATATGGCTCACTGGGACGTCATCTGGAACTGACGGCAGAGCCTGACAAAAACGGCACCTATCGTCTGCAACTGGCTTCCATTGGCAGGATGACAACGAATGATGGTCTTCAGCCACCCCCACTGCATGAGTATCCGGAAATGACCAAACCGGTGGGAAGACACAGGGTTCGCCGTGCCGATCCTGATCCTGCTGAGGGCTCAGACTCGAAATTAATCGACAAACTGATTCCTGACGCCAAGACGTTCCATATGGAATATGCAGCGATATTACAGTACAAACGCATCCTGAACGCAGATTTGAACAGACGTTTTGAAGACCTGTTCTCATCTTTTATGAGCCTTGATAGTTCTCGCCATGGGAATGCTCCATCAACCTTTGCTTCGGCATTAAGGGTCTACGAAAAACTCACCGACCTGATCGGGAACCACCCTCAGGAAACCGGCGTAAAATTTGCGAAACTGGCTACAGACATCCGGAGCTGGTTTGAAAGCAATATGAAGTCAGTCCCTCCACGGCTGCATTTTGTTAGCGTTAACCCAACCGATGGGGAGCTGAATTATATCCGGTCATGGATTTTAGCAAATTCAGAGTCCGTTTTAAGAATAAACCTCTGGCATGACCCGAATGCAATGCTCGCCGGTGTGCTCGCCGAAGCTCTTAAAGAATCTGTGACCAGTAAATTGACCGGTCAGTCCGATCCCGGTAATCCATCTGATTTTGAATCGGATTTACTGAAAGAACTGATGAGGTTACAAGATGAGGCCTGGAAAGCCATAGAGCCAAAAATGGCAAGTGGCCAGCTGTTTGATCAGGCGGCGAAGGATTTTCTGATAGACCATCTCAAATACAAGACGGACATTGACAAACAAAAAGCCCAAACGCTGGAATCCTTCCGGCAATTTGAAAAGGAAATAACGTCTTCTTACCCCGGGGCCAAGTTTTCCCTCAAAGATATTAATGAGCTCTGGACCAGTGCCTACGGGGAAGATGGTCAGAAAGCCAAAAAGCACTATTACAGGGAACTGGGATTGCGTGGTCATCAGCCTGCGGCCAACGCACTGGTGAAAATCAAGGTGATTAGCACTCTCGGTGGTCTTTATTCTGATACGTCGCTTTCGCCTGCATTGAATGAGGATCTTTTCAAGGGTATTGATTATTCAGGCGTCAGCAAAGCAGATTGGGACAGGGTAAAGACATTACAGACACAGCTGGTCATCCAAAGGCTTGGCAAAGAATTCCTTCCTGATAATCAGGACCCTGCCATTAAACAGAAAGTTTCAGAAGATATCGCCTGGTTCGGTGAAAAATACCCTGGGTTGAAGAGCGACATTGAACAGCTTGTGGCAAATGCTGATCCCTCTCAACTGTTTAAGCCTTTGGGAAAAGTTAAAGTCATGCCCTACCAGGCCTACGTGCCATCAGAAAAAAATCCGGGTTTATTTTTCGCGGCAAGACCGGGCAACCCAACCATAGAGTTAGCTTATGACACCCTCTTATCACAATTCGAAGAGGTTGATCGATTTAAAGTGTCCGGTTTGACGAATTGGAATGCTGCCAGACTCAGAGAAACATTTTTAATCGGGGAAAGGATTGCTGACGCGGCATTGGCTTATTACCGAATCGGAGGTGTACGAGAGTTTGCGAAAGGCTATCGAATCCTGAATGGCGATAACGCACTGCAGGAAAGCAAGATTGCAATGAGTTGGACTGCAGGCTACAAAGCTTTGCTGGCTGCTCTGCAATTGTCTCCCGGAGATCACTTTACCCTTTCTAGCGAAGCGGCTGCTGCCCGGGATCAGGAAAATGATATCAGACGCTATATAAACACAGATCCCCGGAAGCATAGCCAATACCGTCAACAACTGGTTATCCAGATGGGGTCTGGCGATGATAACCCTATTAGCAAGGCCAGCCGTTACCTGTTTCGCAAATATAAAAATCGCCAACAAACGGGAGGCAGTGAGCCTTCAGTCCGTTGGCTGGTCATTGAGAACGATGATTGGTCAGATGGCGAGACGGGCGCAAAGATCAATAGTGCCGATATTGGCAAACTGCTGGGCGATGATAGCCGAATTCATGTGGTAGGCCTGGGTGAATCCAAAGACGGGGAATTTACCCTGGGCGGGCAAACCGCGTCAGACCTGTCAAAAAAAATTAATGAATTGATCGGTGATACCCCGGTTAAAACCATTAACCTGGTTGGCTCAGGTGTCGATCACGACGGGCTTGTCAGCCAATACCTGAAAGATATCCTGAAAGCGACAAAAACCCGGACAGTGACCGCCCGTGACGGTCTTTTGAGAGTCGATATCTGGGGACGTCTGTGGGTTGGCCTGCTTTCAGAGACGGGTCTGGTGACCTGGTCACTGGCCGACAAACCTGACAAGCTCAAAGCACTTCGCATCAGTAACGGTGACATCACCGTCGAAAGATTGCCTAAAAAAGACCAGTTTGCTGAAGGTGCTATTGGACTGCGGGAGCTGCCCTCTGCGCTGTTACAAAACAGTGGCTTGCTGGGGCCCGTTAATCCCGATCATGCAATACCGACTCTGGAGATGTTCAGGCGCAGCCTTAAGCCGCATCTGGGAGCTCTCAGTTCAGATGATTTAAAATCGCTGGAGAAAAAAATTGCACAATTTGACCGGTTTCGCCAAGAGGGGACTGCCCTTAAAAAATACGCCCTTGTCTATCGTATGCAGGAAAACCTGCCCGGTACTGCTCTTGGAAAAGCAGTCGTCTCGCACCTGGTCGCCACAATAAAACAGTACCTGCTGGACGCTTTGGTCGAGGTACCCAAAAAGCTTCACACTATCTGGATTGGTCCTCTCAAAAAAGGTGTTGTAGACGATCTCAAGATCTGGGCTTCACAGGTTCCCTCCTGGTCTTTGACGCTCTGGCACGATCCACAAGCGTTTTTAGCGCCCATACTTACCCGGGAAATACTTAAGGCTGTTGCCGCTGAGAAAATACCCGAATCATTCCTGAAAAAAGAAAATACCAGGGTTGAATTTGTGGAACGTGTTAATCAGCTGCAAGATCTGGCTTATAGCACTATAAAAAAAGGCATCGCCCGGGGTAAAACCTTCGACGACATGGCAAAAGCGTTTTTAGTTAACCATTTGGGTATGGATCGAAGCGAGTTAGAGAAAATACAAGAAGAAAGCCCGAAGCAACTCAGGACGTTTGCCGACGAGCTGGCCAAACTTAAGAGCAACCCTGATTCCGGTAAATTCAGGCTGGCAGATATCAATACACTCTGGCAGGCAGGCAATGAAGCCAGCCTGAGAAAGTGGTACGTGAAAGAACTTGGGCAAAGGGGGATTTTAGCCGCAGCAGCAGATTTGGTAAGAGTGGAAGTTCTTGCCAGAGACAAGGAAGGAGGGGGTGTCTATTTGGATGTTGATATACTACCTGCTTTTAACAAGGAATTGTTTAAACACATTAAATTTCCGAAATATTTTTTATTTGGCGGCGAGCTGATTGGTCCGGGTTACCCCGTTAACCATGCAATTATTAACTATCTTGCCCAGAAAGGGCCGGAACAGCTGTTTTTTGGCAGGACACCTGATCCGGAAGAAGAGAAATACTACGACAGAATAAAGGAAGAATACCCTGATTTAATAAAAGCTATTGAAGAAGCTATAGCCAATCACGGCAAAAAACCTCTTTTTGTCTTTCAAGATTCGCTCAGGGTTATTCCTGGTTCAGTGGAAATAAAATCAAGGTATGAAAAAAAGATACATCTCAACAATAACTTAATTATCGCGCCACCTGACAGCGAGGTTCTCGAGGCAGTTAAGAAAAATATTATAAAACGTTATCAATTGATTGAACGTTTAAATCTCGACAACCCACTAAGAGTTTCTAATACCGATATAAATAAAACTGCAAAATTAATCGCCAGGGAATTGAATATTGATCAGAAAATCGCCCACAGTTTTTTTAATTATCGTAAAGATGGAATACTGCCACATTCCAGATCAACAATGTATATATCCGGGGTGAATGGATTTCAAACAGTCTCCGCGAATTATTTGTCTGCTTTTTTTTCAAGGAAAGACCTTTTTGGTTTTGAACCAAAATCCTATTTCATGCAAATCAATCCATTAGCAAAGATTGATTTAATCAGTGACGATACTGATGAAAGCCCCAGTAGCTGGATACCCGGAACTGATAAAACCGAGCGTTATGCCCTGACCTCTGAGCAAGACAGCCGTTATAAAAACCAGGTCATTCTTCAACTGGGTGACAGCGACAATGAAACCAGTGCCAGCCTTTATCTGGCCAACAAATACCAACCCGATTTCAGCCAACTTATACGACTAAAGTCTGATGGAACCCCGATTGATCCGAAGACAGGACACGACATTGAGCTTGAGGCATTGCAAGCTGATTTTCTTAAAGACGACACCCGCATTATTGTAGTTGGCCACGGCAGTAAGGTTCAGGGCGAAAAGTCCGGTTCCGACCAGTTTTTGCTGGGCGGGAAGACGGTTGAGCAACTGGCCGATGTGCTAAAGCGATTAACCAGCGGTCGGTTTGTCCATACCGTCAGTTTGGTGGGCTGTGGTGCTGATGCCAGTGGGGAGCATTACCCCGTAGAAGTTTTCGCCAGAAAGCTGTTTGGTGAAATCCGGACAAAACGAATCAGTGTCCGTAACGCCCTGGTGGCGGTTGATGAGCTTGGGCGCAAATGGACCGGCACCGTGCCCGTTGATGGCGATGTCCTGTGGTCACAGTCAGACCATCGCGTCAAGCTGGTACTTGAGAAAGACGAACAGGGGCAGTTAATGGCCCGCCAGCTTCCGGTTACAGAAGGGCTGGTGAAAAAACTCCGGAACTTGCCCGCTTTGCCCCGCGGCAGGGATTATGTGCGCTTGGGTATCGATCGTGACGATGCTTTCGACCGGGCCAGAAATTTACTGCTTAGTACGTTTATCGAAAACAATAACAGGCTGCCACTCTCCGACCTGATTGAGCAATACAACCGTCGACTGCAACAACACACCGGTGATGACTTTTCCCCTTACCAGTTGATGCCGTTGCCGGTTGCCGATGCCGAGCGGTCTCTTACACAGGCCAGGATACCAACAGAGCGTCACATGAGCGCCTTTGTCCGTGCAGACTCAATCGGAGACCCGTTGTCTGGAGTTGGCCTGCTGGCCTATGGCGACCGCTTTGCGCAGGAGAATTTTTTCCGAATCCAGCAGGCGGGCTATCAGCTGGCCCGTAACGTTAAAAGCCTGCCATTAGACGCGATGGCAGCATTGTTCACTCGTCTGCTGCTTGGGTCTTTGCAGGACATTGTGGCACCCGGTGGCAATGACATAAACCCGTTCAGGGTCTCCGGCCCTGACCTGCTGGTTTCTACATTGGCAAAAGATGACCTGTTTGCCCTCCATGCCCAACAGTTAAAAAATGACTTTTCCGAATTGGGCC
>NZ_JAHHPN010000185.1:0-2605 GCF_024606325.1 Endozoicomonas sp. ONNA1 | reverse complement strand
AAAAAAGGAATCACCCGTGGTATTCATAACAGCTGGTTCGATCTGAGGCAGGTGGAGCTTCCGGCCGGAATGACGCTGTTGGAAAAGATGCAGTACGAACATGACCCGTCGCTGATGAGCCCTTCAACACAACAGGCATTGGAGAAAGAAGTGCAGCGGCTGAAGAGCGATGGCATTCGGATGAACCCGGGCACCCTGACGCAGGCAACGCTGGCTTCGGAGGAAGCCCAAAAAGTGCTGAAAGAACGGGGGATTACTGTGGTCAGCGAGAAGCGCCCCTTCGTTACCAACGATGGCGCCCCGAAAGAATGGAAAATGCTGGTGCCAAAGAAGATAGCGAAGCCTGATGCTCAGGAGGATACGCCAGCGGGGTGGGCATGTACAATCCTTTGATCTTGCTCTGAAAATACAGTTACGGACAACAGACTGTAATGGAACTTTTTACCAGCCGGTTACTCCAAGAACCATAGAATCCACCCTCACGGAATTGGGTAAATAATAAGTTTTACTGGAGTATTACCATGAATGTTGTCCATGGAAGGCGAGCCTCTGCCAGCACGTGCCCTCAACCTCAACCAAACGTTGACACCCGTGCGGTGACGGCCTCTGGCCAATGGACAATCTGCGAATCGACCCGCCAGCTGCCACCCTGTCATCCCAGGGAGTATGAGCGACAAGAGCTACTGCGGGCTGCTGAGAGTGGTCGTCTGGCGTTTCGGCAAATTAGATTGACTAAAGAAAAAAATTACTTTTCAGGTAAGGGAACGCCGAGACCCTTTACCCTCGCCCTGCCGGGGGGGATGATGCCCATTAAGCCCATGCCGGAAATAGAGTTTGGCAAATGGATGGTAGGCATTGTTGATCCACAATGCCTATATGTCTATAAACGTGATGCAGCTACCGTACATCTGCTGGCAGATTTTGGCGCAACTCCGGAAACACTGCGAGCAAAACTACTGCCTGATCTGCAATCAACGCTCGATAGACGTCTTGAGCATGGCAATCAGGTCATCTGGAGAGTTTATCCTCACCGTTTCACTTCGGGACATCTGCAAGCGGATGGAACGTTCAGTTTACCAAAGTTGAAACCCGACAATGCCACCCCTCCACTTGATTACCCGGAACTGGTGCTCATTAAATATGGCAAAGAAGACATCAAATGCTTCTGTGTATACAACGATGTACAGACAAATATTGCCGATACCCTTCGGAACAAACGCCAGTGTGAAAAGGTATTAGAGCTTAAACCCTTGCCTCTGGTTGTTTATTGCCACCGCACAGGTTCTGTTCAGGTCTATTTTGATGATGAACTGGACAACAAACACCTGGCCAGGAATGAGGATTGCCTGGATTATTTTTCGATGTCACAGAGCATAGCCCCGGAAAATTTAAGAGGCATGTTGAATCTGCTACCAATGTCTTTGCGGACAGAGGCACTGAGTTCGGAATTAACCGTATCACCGGATACTGAGCACAAATTGCAACAAGCCATCAAACTGGTGGATGATCCTGATTCATACAGTTATGAGCAGCTTCTGAAATTAAAAGAAAGTGGCTTCCCCATTCACCAGCATTTTTTTCATGAAGGATGTTTTGAATCTTTGCTTGAAATGCTCCTGTGTTCCAAAAGGCTCAGAAACGGACAGCCTCAGGAGAAGCAAATTCAGAAACAGGAGGAAGTAGCTTGCCAAATGTTTCAGCTGCTTTTGGACAGTGGAGCAAGTCTGCCACGACATTGGTGCGTGGAATTCGTTTACTGGATGAATCGTTTTGACGTTAACCCAATGCCACTGGGCATAATGAATTGTATGCTGGCTGCCTTTAGACCATTTGAATTCCTGACTCCGCTCCATCTCAGGAAGCTACCTTTGACCGCCTGCCCTGGAGCAGTTGTTGAATTAGACCGCATTTGCCAGGGGCTTAATCAACAGCAACTGCAGGACGCCCTGGAAGAGCTGGTGCTACGATATTCAAGTGATGGTCAACCCGAGTCTCCTCTCGACATCATGCAGTCTCACTTACTAGCCCTGTTTCACTATGGGGCTCCCCTAAGCAGAAACTTTCTGGAATCTCTTAAATCCAGTTTGCAGAGGGAATATCGTGAAGGTGAGAAGGTTATAGATGATCTTGCTCCGCACGATTATATCGAATGGCTTAAAACACTCTGGGAACAACGGGAAACACATGCTTTCTACCAGAATTGGCCAGAGCATCTTCAGCAAGCTCAGCAGGACGTCGCGGACCTGAAACAATCTCTGGATATGAAGAATTCCCGCGACCTGGCGACACCATTGACAGCCAAGGCACCAACGGCATTACAGTTTCTGGTGGAGGCGTTCAGTAAACCGCCGGTCCTGCCTGATCATGTCGGTGATAATGAAAAAACCATCCTGAAGGTATTGCAGCATTATTACCGCCGTCCGGGTCCGGAACGCGTGATCAGGAGCCTTGGCGGACAGAGCTTGCCAATAGTATGGAAACCGCTGCACAGCTGCAGTCATGTCCTGCGGGCCAGGAATAATGGGCTCTGGTATATGGAGTTGCTGGAGGAATTTGAGCAGCATTACCTGAGCCCGAAAGAAAAAGAACTCCTGGCGCTGGCGAT
>NZ_JAHHPN010000184.1:0-6434 GCF_024606325.1 Endozoicomonas sp. ONNA1 | reverse complement strand
CTCCGACCCCCACAACCCCATTGTGGTGCGCTACCAGGCTGCGCTACGCTCCGACGTGCCGCACTGTGCGGCGGGTCTGTATATTACCTTTCTACTATCCATTTGCAAGCTTTGAGCTGATTTTCTTCTATGCCATAGCTTCTGAAAATGTGGGGTGAGCCAACAACGTAGGATTAACGTGCAGATTATGGGGAAAAGTGCATTTTTTCGGTGTGATGAACTATGGCCTGAACATGGATTCCAGTAGTATAACGACCTCAATCATCTTACTTATGGGTTAAAGCAGGTGTTAAAAGCAATTAAAAAAGTTCTGACGGTATCTTTTTTACTGTTTGCCAGCCAAGTGATGGCAGAGCAGAAAGCCACCGCTCCTGATAAACCTGTTGCAGAGGCTTTGCAGCCTGTTGATGTCGTTATCAAGACCAGTAAAGGTGATATGACGATTCGTCTGAATCCCGGGAAGGCACCTGTCACTGTGGAGAACTTTCTTGCTTATGTGGACAAGGGCTTCTACGAGGGACTGGTTTTTCACAGAGTGATGCCCGGCTTTATGATCCAGGGAGGTGGCATGACTGCAGATATGAGTCAAAAGCCAACGAGCGCACCCATCATGAATGAGTCCGGTAATGGCCTCAGGAACAGTCGTGGCACTATTTCAATGGCAAGAACAGCCAACCCGGACAGTGCTACCTCTCAGTTCTTCATCAATCTTGTCAATAATGAGTTTTTGAATAATCGTCCCGGTCGTCCGGGTTATGCCGTGTTTGGCGAGGTGATTAATGGTGAAGAGGTCATGGATTCCATAGCTTCCGTGAAAACCGGGAACAGAGGACCTCACGCAAATGTTCCTGTTGACCCGATTACAATTCTGACAGTTGAAAGAGTCAAAACTGCCCCAACTAAGTAGTATGGCTATAAGTACCGCTGCAACCCAATAACTATCAGGTAAATCAGGTTCCATGAAGCATTGGGCAAAATATTGTCTGTTAATCATGTTGTTACCGGTCATCACGGCTTGCGACAGCTTTTGGAATGACAGGCTGGCATTAAAATCGGTTGATCAACCTGCGATGGAAGCACTGGTCCGGGAGCAGGGCTGGGAGTTGGTCGATGTTCGAGACAGTAACTGGTACAACGGGTGGCCTTCGGGTAATGACCCGGATGGAGGGCATATTCCCGGTGCCCGAAATTTTGACCTGGCATTGATGACAGCCGATCCTGAACACGTCCGGAACCTTTTGACCAGTAAGGGAATATCGCCAGACAAGAACATCGTTGTCTATGGTCGTGATAAGCAGGATGCCCAGGTGTTAGCCCAGTGGCTGGTGGCTGAACAGGGCTTTGATGAAGGTCGGATTCGTGTTTTTGAAGAGGGCTTTTCTTACTGGCTGGCTCAAGGTGGCAAGCCTGCCAAACTGCCGGGTTATGAGCGACTGGTCACACCAGAGTGGTTGGATGAACAACTTAAGATGAATACCGACCTTATGGTGCTGGATGTCTCCTGGGGAAGAGGGGCTCGCTATGTTGTTCAGCATATTCCCGGTGCTCTGCACGTTGAAACAGGCAGCCTGGAGTCGATTATCAAGGAGTCAGAACGGCTGAAATCAGTTCTCCTTGGGCTGGGTATCACTAAACATACACCAATCGTCGTTTATGGCGACGATATGATTGCCGCCGCACGCGTTTTGTTTGTTCTTCAGTATGCCGGTGTCAAGGATGTTCGGCTTCTCAATGGTGGGCTGAAAGCCTGGACTGGTTCAGGCTACCCGGTGGAGAGAGGCATCAACTATGCTACACCCGCCAGGCAGTTTGGCAGTCTTGTTCCTGCTGAGTACGAATTATGGATGGATTCTTTGGTTTCAGAAAAAAATACGACGGCGAATGGATAACGTTGCCTCTATCCTCAAGCGGGCGGCTGAAAACAATCACCGTGCTTTGTTGGTTTTATCCGGAACAGAAGCCTGGACACAGCAGCAGGCTGAGAGTCTCCTTTCAAATGCACTTCTGTTTTCAAAGACACAAGGGTTGCAAACACTCTGGGTGGGTGAGCGCTTTAAGGTAAATAAAACTTCGATCTCTGCACCAAAAGCTATCAGCTGGCTGGGGCGTGAGATTGACTTCGTGGTATTTAATGCCTTTTCCGGTTTTGATGTCGATGCCTTTGGTCAGCTCAGTGGTGCTCTGAAAGGTGGAGGGCTTTTCATACTTCTGATACCGGATCTGGATGACTGGCTTGAATACTCTGACCCTGACCACAAAAGACTCGCTGTTTATCCATATCAACCCGGGCACATTCGGGGACTCTATCTGAAAAGACTGGTCAACCTTATCAAGTCTGAAACAACACTCTCTTTGTTGTGTGAAAACGGCGTTGCAAGATGGCAACAGGGTATTTGTTGCAGTGGTTTACCTGATTCAGGGCAGGCAGAATCTCCAGACGACACTATTTGCAGAACATCGGATCAATCCAAGGCTGTCGAGTCCATTCTTCGTGTGGCAAAAGGCCATCGTCGGCGTCCATTAGTGCTGACTGCGGATCGTGGCAGGGGCAAGAGTGCTGCGCTGGGTATTGCATCGGTCCGGCTACTGCAATCAGGGCTCTCAAGGATATGGGTGACAGCCCCCTCTCTGGCTTCTGCCGAAGTCGTCTTTCATTCTGCTGAAGCTCTACTTGATGGGTGTGAAGCCCATCGGGGAAAACTGTTTTGGGAAGGCAAAATTCTCGAATTCAAAGCTCCCGACGAACTCCTGCATTCTGCTGGTGACTCAGACTGTGAGCTTATGCTGGTGGACGAAGCTGCTGCTATCCCGGTGCCACTACTGACCCAATTGTTAAAGAATCATTCTCGAATTGTTTTCTCATCCACTCAGCATGGCTATGAAGGGACGGGCAGGGGCTTTGCCATTAAGTTCAAGTCAACACTGTCTGAACTGACGCCAAAATGGCAGGGGTTGCATCTGAATCAGCCAATCCGCTGGGCTGATAATGACCCTTTCGAAGCCTTTGTTTTCAGGGCGTTGATGCTGAATGCCTCACCCGCTTCAGATGAAACGATAAAGGGTGCAGGTATTGATAATTGTTCGTTTGATCGTCTTGAATCCGCTCAACTGATTCAAGACGATCGGCTGCTGGCTGATGTGTTTGGTCTGCTGGTATTCGCCCATTATCGAACCCGTCCTTTTGATCTCAGGCATCTTCTGGACGGCCCGAATATCGAGGTCTACTGCCTCAGGTACCAGGAACGAGTCGTTGCAACGGCATTGCTGGCACTTGAAGGTGGCATAGAAGACGACTTGCGGGAAGCTGTCTGGCTAGGGCAACGCAGGGTTCGGGGTCATCTTATTCCTCAGTCCCTGAGTAATCATTGTGGTTTCCCGGAAGCTTCAGCCTTTACTGGCCTGAGGGTTATCCGAATAGCGGTACATCCTTCATTACAGGGGAATGGGCTGGGCACTCATCTGTTGAAGTGTATTGAAGAGCAGGCAAAACTCAGAAAACTGGATTATCTGGGCAGTAGTTTTGGTGCGACGTCAGAACTGGCGGCTTTTTGGGGGAATTCGGGCTATCTCCCGGTTCGTGTTGGCATTACCCGTGAAGCAGCCAGTGGCTGTTACTCAATGATGGTTTTGAAGTCACTGAATGAAGCATTCAGTCTCCTGACAAAGGAAATGCAGTCTCGTTTTACCTCAGGTTTTCTGATGCAGCTGTCCGGGGTATTCAAAGAAATGGCTCCTGATCTGGTCCGTGTGATGCTTCACTTAAGTTATTCCAGCATTGAGACCGCTTTAGATAAGCGAGATCGGATGGACCTGAAATCCTTTGTCCATTCAGATCGATTGTTTGAAAGTTGCCTTCCTGCTGTTCGCTCCCTGCTGTTATCAAAAGTTTCTGATGGCTCTGTCTCGCAGGACGCTTTGAATGGATTGATTGCCAAAGTACTTCAGGGGGCTGAGTGGTCAGAGATAGCAAAAGCGAATGGCCTGACGGGTAGAAAGCAGGCCGTTCAATTTTTAAAGCAATGTGTCCGGCACCTATGTATGGGACAAAACCTTAAACGGTCAATCTGAGAAATCTGTACATTCAATTGGGCCGCCAAAGTTTTTTCTGGTACAAAACTTAACGTCTCCGCTTTCAGAATCCAGAATCCATATTTTATGGTCTAGCCCGTTGCCCTGGTTCTGGACAGGGTAGGCAGTATACCTGCCTGAAATAAAGCCTCTTACACAGTCCGCTGCCCAAACTGCACCACTGAATAAAACAGCAGCCAAAATTATCGTCAGATATTTTTTGTGCATAACTAACACCTCTCTAACTTATGAAAATGGTCATCTTTTTCAGAACAAGCTCATTTGCTTGACTTTGTATTTTTAGACAACAGCTCAAGGGAATCGTTCACTGTTGTAGCCATGTCAAAAAGTCCGGGCTTTTGCGGAAGGGGAGTTCAGAACATAAAGCTGGGCAATCCGCTGCTCAAAACTCACTAACAGGCATTTAGGGGGATTCGGTAATGACGGATAGACTTTCTCTATCAAACCGTTAAAAAATACTGATTTCGTGCGTCACGCTAACTCGTTTATAGTGGGCGTTTTCCTATTTCTGAAAGTTAATACTGATTAGAGTCAGGTGGGTTTTATGGATCGTTTTACCGTTTTTGGTCGTCCGGGCTGTGGTTATTGTGTAAGAGCTAAAGAAGTGCTGGAAAGCCGTGGACTGCCAATGCTCTATGTGGATATTCATGCGGAAGGCATCACCAAGGCAGATCTGGAAAAAACAGTAGGAAAGCGGGTTGAAACCGTACCTCAGATTTTTCATGGTCAAAAGTACATTGGCGGTTACACAGAGCTGGATGCCTATTTGAAAGAAGAGTTGGTGGAATCCCTGCAAGGCTGAGGTCGACAGCCAGTCGCTGCGCCTCAGGCCAGTCATTCGTGGTATGGTCCGGCCCCGTCGATGTAAGGTAGCAATCAGGATGCTCGACGTTACTATCAGGGGCAGAATCACTACAACCCATACGCCTTTGCGTTACTGGTGAAAGTGCCAATTAATGACAAAAACGCTGACAATGGTGGTAATCAGGCTCAGAAAGGTAATGATGTATTGCCGACTAAAAGAGCCCATTTCGGTGCGTACATCGCTGATTTCAGCACGAACACCGGCAATCTCTTTATGCAGTTCGGTTCGCACACCGGCTATATCCCTGTGCAGCTCAGTACGCAAGGCACTGATATCCGAACTCAGTGACTGATAATTTCGCTCACCCTGAAGCTGTAACTGCATAATGGCTTCCTGCATAATCAGGATGTCCTTTTTAGTGGCGTTGTATTCCGGATCAAGGGAAGCACTGACCTTACTGGCCAGTTCTTCATCAATGCCAATACGCTTGAGCTCTGAAAATAACGACTTTTCCATAACCATCCCGACAAAAACTGAAAAAACAGCATAGATCAGGGATGACACTACGACCAGCTGGCAAGACCAGACTGCAGACCCTGTTTTTCAACAGGCCGACGATGCCGAAAAAGAACGTCTGCGCAACCAGTATTGGGAACAGAATCTGGCCCCTGCCATTCCCATGGAAAACTGGGCCGAAGCGAAAAGCATTTTTGATGAGCAGACACGCCACTGGCCACCATCTACTATCAACTACCCAATACCCAATACCTTTCGAATTCAGGCATATTTATAAATTCGAGAGTGTGGGTTTTCGGATATTTTCACCAGTCTGGCGTCACTGCGAGTGAGTCGCTCCTGTTTGGCAGAGGGATCAAAGGGTTTGATCCGGTTGAACTCTGGCAATGGCTGGCCTTTTTCGAGCCGGACAAAAACAGGGAGTGGGGTATTGATCTGGCCAGGATAGCGCTTGCGAAGTTCTTTATCTGCCTTTCTTGATTGTTCAATCTCTTTTGCCCAGGTCAGATTGGCACGGAGGTGAGGGCTCAGAACTCTTTTGATAATGACGGTCTCGCTGGCGGGCATCGCTTCAAGCATCTCAATGTCTGTCTGAATGGCACTGGAAGTCAGGTATTTTTTGCGTAGATGGTCAATTGCTTCATTTGCGGAAAGCTTAACAGAGCCGCTATGGTGGGCTGCCCAGCTGAAGCCAATGCGACGGGGTGGTGTCTCAAAGAGTTTCAGTTGACGATAACTCTGGACGAAATGGATGTGGGCAAACTGCAGGCCGCCCAGCATCTTCTCCCTGATCTCGTCCGATGTTTCTTCAATGGCTTCAATACTGTCTCCATACAGCTTCCTGAACTCGGTCATGGCCTGTTTGAAGTTTTCCCGGGCTTCATTAAGCCTTATACCTGTCTGCAAGGTGTCTCTGGCGATGCCCACGATTCCGGGCAGCCGGGCCGTTTCCTGTTTGTTTTGCTGATCGGTATAGATCAACCGGGTGCTGGTTTCAGCTGCCAGTGCGCGGTCATTCTTGTCC
>NZ_JAHHPN010000183.1:0-1609 GCF_024606325.1 Endozoicomonas sp. ONNA1 | reverse complement strand
CCCATGCAGAAAGTATTCCTTACTTCTACACTCTTGGAGCCTTTTACGAATGGCAGAAGGGCGATGATCAGAAAGTTCACGGTCATGACAAGAGAAATTACCATCAATCAAGCTTTCCACCTACAGCCTCAAGACAACAATGACGCCAGACATTTCAGCTTGCCGGAACAGCCATGAGCGATTAACCAAAAGCCATGAGTGATCTTAAAAGTTGTTTCCTCGTCCAGTGCGGCAATCACTTTTCACGGCAATAAAAGTATTCAGCTCTGAGGTAGTGGAATGATACATGCTCGCCCCAATACATTAAGCCTTGCAATGGCCATTGCAGTCAGCTCTTGCATTATTGGCACACAGGCACTGGCCGATCGCAAGCTGCAGACAAAATCGATCAATATTCTGGTCAATGGACATGAGGAGTATGTTCATAGTGAAGTCATGGTTGGGCCAACTTTAGGTCCTGACGAGCAGCCAATACCCAAGTCTTGTACAACCACCTACTCTGACCATGCTATAGACAGGGATAAGTATGACCTTCCTGCTTTAAGCTATACACAATTGTTTTCTGTTATGGATAGCGGCGTTTCCAGTATTGATCTGTTTGAAACAGGCAGGAATGACGTGGCTCAGAAATACACCAAAGTCCTGAAGGTAGGCAATGAGGGAATCTTCAGGTTCACTCATAACCTTGAAGAAACGAAACTGGTCATTGAAGTCAGAGCCGGAATGACCGATCAGGATTCAGTTGAGGCTATTCGTGCTCAATTTCCCTGGCCATTTCACGTCAGTCAACCATTCGAACCGTTAACAAAAATCGCCAGCCCCGTACAACTGGCTAAAGTGTTGATTGCTGTCAGCGAAAGAGCAGGCAATCTTGGTCCGGGCGATCACTACGTTGCCCTTGCCACCATTGAAGTGGAAAAAGTTGAAGTGAATGGGCGCACCTTTATGCGTCTTATCGCTTCGGGCGATCAGCCTCCTGAACTGCAACGTCTGGGTCAATCACTTTTTGTCAATGACGACGCTCTCCTGGCAGCAGCCACCTCTGCCTATATTCAGGTTCATGTTGTGGGAGAGGATTTACAACAGCAGGCTCTTAATGAACTCCTGGCACACAGTAAACCCGTCGGCTATGTTGTACACGCCGGGGATGACACACTGGATTACCCTGTGCCTTCAGGTTACCCAAAGCTGGAAGTAGCAGAAGCTCGGGGGGAGGTGATTGTTTTCCGTGGTCAGAAGCTGAATCCGAATGATATCGCTTTTGTAGAAAATCTCCATAACCTCTGGCAAGAAGCTGAGGCTGATAACGCCGCTCCTGCAGTAGCAGCACAGGTTAAAAAATATCAGGTCAAAAGCTACCGGTACGTCATTCGAAGCAGGCAGATGGCAATACTGGAGAAGTTTGTTGCAAGGCACGGCGCTGAAATTAGCGAAGATCAACCGACGCCCCTTACAAATGAAGATAAGCTGGCGACACATGCGCTTGCATTCTACGAATATCTCCAGCAAGCATTGGCCAGTGCTATTCCAGATCAGGCAACTCCGGCAGTAAAATTTGAATTTACACTGGAACACATCAGAGCCGCTTCGTCTGTCATCACGCCAACCT
>NZ_JAHHPN010000182.1:0-1832 GCF_024606325.1 Endozoicomonas sp. ONNA1 | reverse complement strand
CACCTGACCAAACCGGTATTGATTGGCGAAATTCAGGACGATGGCCAGTTCGAAATCGTCTGGGAAACCAAGGGTGGTGTCATTGGTGATGCCTGGACTCAATATCTGCCCGAAAGCTCAAAGATCGTTGCTGACTGGTCAGCCCCAATCAAATGCGGCAACTACAACCTGGAATCAGGCGTCTGCTCCGGTCAGAACTACTGATTGATTAGTCGTTTTTTTTGATGCCACATGGCATGAGAAGTTAACTCTTTCATGCCGTTCCCAAAGCCTGCCTGAAGCAAGGCAGACCACCAAATACTTATTAACTGGAAATTCTATGATCTGGAGACTCTGGCAAATATTGCCGTTAGTATGCCTCTGTCTTCTTTTTGTCTTTGTCTCATCAGCACAGGCTCTGACCGACAGTCACACCAACAGTCGTGAAGAGCTGGCCAGACAATTGAGTGAAAAGTCATGGGACAAACTGGAGGCCACCATCACCGAACTCTCTGCCAAGGGTGATGATGAAAGCCAGAAGCTTTTAACCCTGTGGTTGTCTGGCCAACTGTTTATTGAAAAGAGCACAGATCGCCTGGTCATAGGCAACAGATCAGGCCGTATGTATCTCATTGCAGACCCGATCACAGATGAAGCATTGGGTGAAGTCAAAAAACGCAGCCTGAAAAAAATCAAAATCAATAACCGGCTGAGAAACGCCATCAGAACCGCATTGGCAATCTGGGATCTCAAGTCTGAAGACCCGGACAAGCGCCTCCAGGCAGTGAAAGAAACCTCCAGGAACATTCAGGCTGAGACGTTAGCCATTCTGAAGGCGATGCTGAAGACAGAATCCGATGAGGATGTTCATTCGGCTCTGACAACAGCGGTTGCCTTGTATCATATCCAACACGGCAATGATGAACTGAAGCTTCAAAGCCTTGAAATTCTGTCTGAGTCTGATGATCCGATTGTTCGTTCAGCACTGGAGTCAATTAAAACAGAGACTAAAAACAAGGAAATTCTTCTGGGCATAGACTCTGCTCTGGCCGACATGGATCGAAGACAAGACTACTATTCCGCAATAGAAAGTGTTTTTTTTGGCTTGAGTCTGGGTTCAGTATTACTTCTGGCTGCCATTGGGCTGGCGATCACTTTTGGCGTTATGGGCGTTATCAACATGGCTCATGGCGAAATGATGATGCTTGGCGCTTATACGACTTTCATCATTCAATCTGCCTTTCCATCATTAATGGAGCAATCTTTGTTTATTGCCATTCCTGCCGCCTTTGTTGTCGCTGGTACGGTTGGCATTTTGATTGAGCGACTCGTCATACGTCACCTTTATGGTCGCCCACTGGAAACGCTTCTGGCTACTTTTGGTATCAGTCTGATACTTCAACAGGCCGTTAGAACCATTTTTTCTCCCCTGAATCAGGCAGTATCAACACCGGAATGGTTGAGCGGCTCCTGGATCATCAATGATGCTTTATCTTTAACCTGGAACCGGGTCTACATCATTGGCTTCAGTCTGACCGTCTTTCTGACTCTGTTATTTATCATGCACTACACCCGATTTGGTTTGAATATGCGGGCAGTTACCCAAAATCGTGCCATGGCCAACTCTATGGGTATTCCCACCCACCGTGTTGATGCAATGACCTTTGGCCTTGGCTCCGGTATTGCCGGCGTTGCTGGTGTTGCTCTGTCTCAGCTGACCAATGTGGGTCCAAATCTTGGCCAGAACTACATCATCGACTCTTTCATGGTGGTGGTCTTTGGTGGCGTTGGCAACCTCTGGGGCACACTAGTGGCAGCAATGAGCCTGGGCGTAGTCAATAAGTTGCTGGAGC
>NZ_JAHHPN010000181.1:0-12730 GCF_024606325.1 Endozoicomonas sp. ONNA1 | reverse complement strand
GGTTCTTATCTCGGTAAAAGCCGGAACCAAAGTCAACGCCATCCATGACGGGACTGTCATTTTTTCTAACTGGCTGAGAGGTTACGGTCAACTCATCATTGTCGACCATGGCAATAACTACCTGTCACTTTACGCACACAACCAATGGTTACTTAAGAAAGAAGGTGATTCTGTTCTGGCCGGAGAAGAGCTGGCACTCAGCGGTCAATCCGGAGGACAGAACGAGCCCGGGGTCTATCTGGAAATCCGACACAACGGTAAGCCCCAGAACCCGGTTCCATGGTTATCAAAATCTTAAGAGAGATCGTAAAACATCGTCCGATAAAAGATTGCAGAAACGATCGGGTGAACCGATAAAACAGAAGGCATCAGGTTTTCTTATCCCCTATTTTTCCGCCGAAACCTGAAGTGGTGACAGACAAAACAACAGCGCAGTCTGTTAAATAAAGCTGCCTATACTTCAATACCGGATAACCCGGGTGCCGGGCCACCGGAGTGCCGGACCACCGGAGTGCCGGGCCACCCAAACCACGGAGATTGTCGCAAAATCAGCAATAGCGGCATTTTCATCATAAATGTGCAGGGAGAATTCATGACAAAATCCTTTTCTACTTCCCGACAGCCAATGCCACAATGGATAAAAGCCGCTGTGTTGGCCCTGGCATCCGGGGTTGCCCTGCAAGGCTGGTCGGCACCGGTTAATCAGGAAGAGAAGCCTGCCCCGGCAGCTGTTGAGCCTGCCAGGCCAATAACCGATGCTAAACCGGCAAAAGAAGAGAAGAAAGGTACACTACCGCTGGAGGAGTTGCGCACCTTCACCGAGGTCATGCAACTGATCAAAACTACCTATGTTGAAGAGGTAGATGACAAAACGCTTCTGGATAATGCCATCCAGGGTATGCTCTCGGGTCTGGACCCACACTCCGCCTACCTCAAGCCAGACGCCTTCAAAGAACTTGAAATCAATACCTCCGGCAAGTTTGGTGGACTGGGTATCGAAGTCGGTATGGAAAACGGTTTTATCAAAGTCATCGCACCCATTGATGACACTCCTGCCCAGAAAGCTGGCGTTCTGGCTGGCGACCTGATCATCAAGCTGGATGACACTTCTGTAAAGGGTATGACTCTGATGGAGTCTGTGGATAAAATGCGAGGCAAGCCCGGAGAGCCCATCAAGCTGACGATTGTTCGTGAAGGAGCTCCCAAGCCCATCACTCTGATCGTCAAGCGTGACATTATCAAGGTGCAGAGTGTCAAATCCTGGATTCTGGAGGACGGCTACGGATACATTCGCATGAGCCAGTTCCAGACTGAGTCCGATAAGGAAGTGGTTGAACACCTCAACAAACTCAAAAAGTCTCAGAACGGGAAACTAAAAGGCCTGGTACTTGATCTTCGAAACAACCCCGGTGGAGTTCTTCAGGCAGCAGTGGGGGTTGTAGACGCCTTTATCAAAGACGGACTGATCGTCTACACCAAAGGACGTGCTCCCAACCCACAGCTGAGCTTTAAAGCCAACAAAGATGACCCTTCCGAAGGTATTCCTCTGGTAGTGCTGATCAATGGCGGTTCGGCTTCGGCTTCTGAAATCGTCGCTGGCGCCCTGCAGGACCATAGCAGAGCCGTTCTTGTCGGTACCGAATCTTTTGGCAAAGGCTCCGTTCAAACGGTAATGCCCCTGAGCAATAATGATGAGAAAGGTCTGAAACTCACCACGGCCCTTTACTACACTCCCAGTGGCCGATCAATACAGGCCGAGGGTATCAAACCTGACATTTTTGTACCAAGAGCTAAAGTGACACCTGAAGAAGACGTATCCGATTACAAGGAAGCGGACTTACAGGGTCACCTCACCAACGGCAATAAACAGGCAAAAAAAGGCAAACAAGAAAAGAGCAAACAAGAAAAAGGCATGCAGCAGAAAGGCAAGCAGAAGGAGGAATCTCGTTCACTGGCCGAGCAGGATTATCAGTTAAGTCAGGCTCTGAATGTTCTTAAAGGTATCCACATCAATGCTATCCGGAATGAGAAAAAGCCCTCCGCGATAGCCAAAGAACCTGAAGAGGCTATGAAGACAGCAACAACTCTTTAAGATTCATAAGAATACAAAAAAACCGTCTGGAGCCATCCAGACGGTTTTTTTGCGCCCTCAAAAATGAGCCAACAAAATATATAGCTATATAGATTCAACGCATTTCAGAACCTGAATTCAATCCCCAGACTTATGACAGGCTGCTCTTTACTGTCAAACTTGGTGCGTTGCAACAGAGTGCTGGCTGTGGACTCTAAAACAGTACTCTCAGCCACCTCAGGCCCTGTGTCCAGAAAAGTACCAACGTCGACACTGAGATCAACCCGTTTGGCATCATCAAGAAGCTTTTTCCAACCAACACCTACATAGGCTCGCTGCCCTTCACCAGAGAAATAGGCCTTACCCAGTTTCTTCGAGTCCCCCGAAAAAGCCCCTGCAGATACCCTGAAGCCGCTCTCAAAGGGGTAATAATCAATCACCAAACCATTTTTTGTCGCAGAGCTATGGGTATCGGGGGCGGAAAAATCATCGCTAACCATCGTATAAGCGCGAAGACCAAAGGCAGGGCTGCTTGCTTCCTGTTGGGCACTGACAACCTCACCGCCCGATTCTGCCGGAATAATGCCGGAATCATCTGCCAGAGTATTTATGGAAAGCATCATACAGACTGCAAAAATTGAAGGACCGCCGTTCATTATCCTTTCTCCGGGAGTCATGATTCGGAACAGGGATCTTCCCCCTATCGTCTCCGGAAAAGCCGAAGCAAGTCAACCATTCAACGAGTGAATCCTGAAATGAGTTCACGAATTTTCCGTCTGATCATCTGACGCCGTTATTGATAAACTATCTTCTCTTCATGAAAAAATTCTCATCGCCCTCATCAACAAGTGTGATGAGAAATAGTTTCAATCGCTCATGACCCTTTAGTTTGTTCCCTCCCGGATCCTGATATGCAAACCGACAACACCCCACAATCTGGCTGCGTACCTCCTTCTGAGATTGCCCGTATGGCAGAAGATGCTGCTGTGGGTAAAACCAAAAAACACCCTGAGGTGACCTTTGTACTGGCCGTTCTGGCCGGTATTTTTATCTCTCTGGCAGGCATGTTTTATACCATCGTTACCACTGGGGCTGAGGGCCTGCCTTATGGTATGGCAAAACTGGTCGGAGGATTGACTTTCAGTATGGGCCTGATGATGGTCGTACTCTGTGGAGCCGAGCTTTTTACCAGTAACACCCTGTTGCTGATGGGTCGTGCCACTCGTCGCCTCAACATTGCTCAAATCACCAGGAACTGGACGCTTGTCTACTTCGGTAACATGACCGGTGCCTTTTTCATGGTCGCCATGCTGATGGGAGTGAGCCAATACCAAGGCGCTCAGGGTGAAGTGGGTATCAACTACATGTATGTTGCCAATGCCAAAATGGGCCATAATTTTATTCAGGCCATGCTGCTGGGTATCCTCTGCAATCTTGTCGTCTGTCTCACTTATTGGATGACCCTGAGCGCACGTTCTGCAGCCGGAAAAATGCTTGCTTGCATGTTACCTGTTGCCTGCTTCCTGGCAGCCGGATTTGAGCACTCCATTGCCAACATGTTCCTGCTTCCCATGGGCTGGCTGATCAAAAATACTGCTTCGCCCGAATTCTGGGCAGCCACAGGCTATAGTGCTGATTATTTCAGCAATATCACGATCTTCAACATGATTGTCATGAACATCATCCCCGCCACCATCGGTAACATCATGGGTGGTGGTGTCATGGTGGGTTTGAGCTATTGGTTTGTTCACCTTCGTGAGCGTGACTGACCCGTCATTCAAATGTGGCTGCATGGAAGCAGCCTCCCTGATCAACCACAATAAGGCGGTAACTCGACCGGCATTTTTTCTGAATGGTGCTACATTATTTCCTAAGTTGACTCAGAGACTGAACAGATGAACGACAAAGATGATCTTTCGTCTCCTCTGCTGGTAAAAGACTTTTTTGCCATGAAAACACTGATAATTGCGTTTTTACAGTCCCTTCTCTCCTAGCGCGTTCCACCTTTTCATAGCAATTCATGGAAGTGTTCATGAGATCTTTTTTAAAATGCTCTGTTGTCCCTGATGGTTATTCCAAAAAACAACACGAACGTTATTCAAAATTAAGATTGCAAATTCTGATCGGGGCTTTTCTTTCTTATTCGGCCTATTATCTGGTTCGGAAAAACTTTGTCATGGTCATGCCCGACCTGATTTCAGAGGGCTATAGCAAATCTGAACTCGGAGTGGCTCTATCAGCACTGGCTCTCAGTTATGGGATCAGCAATCTGCTCATGGGTTACCTGGCAGACCGGATTGATGTCCGTAAGCTAATGCCCCTGTGCCTTCTGGGCTCAGCACTGCTCTCTCTGTTTCTTGGCTTTTCACCGGTGCTCCAGTTCCCACTGATTATGATAGTGATGACCCTGGCCCTCAATGGCTTTATACAGGGTTCAGGATGGCCGTGCAGTGCCAAACTGATTGCCCACTGGTTCGTCAGGCAAGAGCGTGGCACGGCCATGAGCATATGGAATTTGTCGCATAATGTAGGCTGCGGCCTGCTGGGGCCCATTGCCATCCTGGCAGTCACTCTTTTTGGCACCTGGCAAAGCAAGCTCTACTTTCCAGCCTTTATAGCCATCGTCATTGCTATGATGGGGCACCTGCTCCTGAGGGACAGACCTTCTCAGTGTCATTTACCACCGCCTTCTCCGGAGTTGTCGGAGGAGCTGGAGATAGAACAGCACAAAACGTCTTTTATCCGAACGCTCCAACTCTTCGGCCAGCATTGCCTGACAATGCCCCCGCTCTGGATTCTGGCCATTGTTAACGCCTGCACTTATTTCATTCGCTATGGTGTCATTGACTGGGCTCCGGTCTACCTGACAGAAACCAAGGGCTTTAGTTTCAATGCTTCGAGCTGGGCTTTTTTTGCTTTTGAGTATGCTGCTATACCCGGAACCCTTATTTGTGGCTATATGAGCGATAAGCATTTCAAAGGCAAGCGTGCTCCCATGAATGCTCTCTTTATGGCACTGGTACTCATTTCAGTCATTGCCTACTGGAACTCACCACCGGGTGACACCTCTTATGCCGTACTCTCACTGATTTCGACCGGATTTTTAATCTACGGCCCTGTCATGCTGGTACACGTTCATATCATTGATCTGGTGCCTCTCCCCTTTGCAGCCACTGCAGCCGGTTTCTGTGGACTCTTTGGGTATATTTTCGGAGCCACTTCCGCCAACCTGCTACTGGGAAAAGTGCTTGACCTCTATGGTTGGGATGCCTGCTTCCAACTGTTAGCCGGTGCCAGCTTGCTGGCTCTGCTATTACTCTTGCTCCTCTGGCTTTGGGAAAACAGGCACCCTGACCCAACCATCGAGTTCAGCACGACGACACCACAACCCATAAGCCTTCCATCAAAATAAATCAGCCATGAGCGACTGAAACAATTTTTCGTTACCCTCAGATGAAAAATTTTTCACGGTAAAGAAGGTCTTCCCTCACTGAAATCCTCAGAACAAATACCCATAACAATATTAAGCACTCTCAACACTGACTAACGCCAAGGCTTTAGGTACACTAATGAGTTAACGCGCAATCAGACCCAACAAGGATTTCATGCGTAACGACTATACAGCGGAAGCCATTGAGGTACTCAGTGGCCTGGACCCGGTTCGCAAACGTCCGGGCATGTACACAGACACGACCCGGCCCAACCACTTGGCTCAGGAAATCATCGACAACAGTGTCGACGAAGCGTTGGCCGGCTTTGCCAGTAAAATCAAGGTTATCCTGCACAAAGACAACTCATTGGAAGTCATTGATGATGGTCGGGGTATGCCTACGGATATTCATCCGGAACACGGAATAACCGGCATAGAACTGATCCTGACCCGGCTGCACGCAGGTGGTAAATTCTCCAACAAGAACTACCAGTTCTCAGGTGGTCTTCACGGAGTGGGTGTCTCGGTTGTCAACGCATTATCGACTCGCCTTGAAGTCACCGTTCGCAGAGATGCAAAAGTATCCCTGATCACATTCAAGGATGGCTACAAAGATCAGGATCTGCACGAGATCGACACCTGTGGCCGTCGCAATACCGGCACAATGGTTCGTTTCTGGCCCGATGCCAGCTACTTTGATTCAGCCAAATTCTCGGCTTCCAAGCTCAGGCATGTACTGCGCGCTAAAGCCGTACTCTGCCCCGGCCTCAACATCGAGTTTGTTGATCACCACACCGGTGATACCGAGGAGTGGTACTACGAAGATGGCCTGACCGACTACCTGAAAGGTTCGACCCAAGGCTATGAAACCCTGCCGCAGGAACCTTTCACAGGTTCACTGCAAGGTGAAAAAGAGGCGGCAGACTGGGCAGTTCAATGGCTTCCTGAAGGCGGTGAATTGCTGACAGAAAGTTACGTCAACCTAATTCCAACCCCCCTTGGCGGGACACACGTCAATGGTTTAAGAACCGGCTTGCTGGAAGCAATTCGCGAATTCTGCGAATTCCGTAACCTTTTACCCAAAAGCGTTAAGTTGAGCCCAGACGATATCTGGGAAAATTGCTCTTACGTTCTCTCTGCCAAACTGGCAGACCCACAGTTTTCAGGTCAAACCAAAGAACGCCTGTCTTCAAGAGAATGCGCTTCGTTTGTTTCCGGCGTGGCCAAAGATGCCTTCAGTCTCTGGCTTAACCAGCACCATGCAGAGGGCGAGCTGCTGGCAGAGCTGTGTATCAACAACGCCCAGAAGCGGATGCGCAAATCCAAAAAAGTAGCCCGTAAAAAAGTCACTCAGGGACCTGCCCTGCCCGGAAAGCTGGCAGACTGCTCAAGTCAGGATTTGAACTACACCGAGTTATTCCTGGTCGAAGGCGATTCTGCAGGGGGCTCTGCAAAACAGGCACGGGATCGTGAATATCAGGCGATTCTGCCGCTACGCGGTAAAATCCTGAACACTTGGGAAGTGGATTCCAGCGAAGTACTGGCCTCTCGTGAAATTCATGATATTTCTGTCGCCCTGGGCGTTGACCCTGGTTCAGACAAACTCGACGGACTGCGCTACGGAAAAATCTGCATCCTGGCGGACGCCGACTCTGACGGTCTGCACATTGCCACTCTGCTCTGTGCACTGTTCGTACAACACTTCAAAGCTCTGGTAGAACAAGGACATATCTACGTAGCCATGCCACCTCTTTATCGAATCGATGTCGCCAAAGACGTTTACTACGCCCTCGATGAAGCAGAAAAAGAAGGTGTACTGGAACGAATCAAGGCCGAAAAGAAACGGGGCAAAGTCAACGTTCAGCGCTTCAAGGGTCTGGGAGAAATGAACCCGTTACAGCTTCGTGAAACCACCATGTCTGCCGACACTCGTCGTTTGGTTCAGTTGACACTGGAAGACTTTGAACTGACCCGTGAAGAGATGGACATGCTGCTGGCTAAAAAGCGGGCTGGCGATCGCAAGAGCTGGCTTGAGGCTAAAGGGGATTTGGTGGAGATTTCCTGAGTGTGGCTCTTATCAAGCTGTTTGTCTTTTGAACGCTGTGACAGGTCTCACAGCCTTCGACTCCTCGTTATACCGGGTCCTGGTATCCCATAAGTCGCATGCATGCTGGATATTAAGCCAGAACTCGGGAGTATTACCTAAAGCCGCCGCCAGTTTGATGGCCAGTGGTGCTGTCAGCACCGTTCTGTCATTCAGAATATTACTGACAGTATTTCTGTGGACGCCCATGGCTTCAGCCAGATCAATAATCTTCAGTTCCATCGGCTCCATGAATTCCATCCTCAGCATGTCGCCTACGGATACAGGTCTTCTCTTGGTTGCCCTCATAGTCTTATCCCTTGTAAGTGTGTGGATCAAGATGTGTGTCTACAGCCACGCCATCTATCCATTTGAATACCAGGCGGTATTGCCTGTTGACCCGGATTGAACACCATTCGCTGAGGTTGTTGGTCAAATGTTCAAACCGGTTTCCCGGCGGTATCCTTAAATCCGATTCTTTGCAAGCTCCATCCAGGATTTGTATTTTCCTGAATAGCACTGATTCAAGCTTTTTTGGTATCCGTTTGTCCTGCCTGTCATCTTCATAAAAGGACTCTAGCCACTTATCTCTGAACTCAACAGACATACATGCCCTTTACGCATAATATTGTTGTGCATTAAAGGTAAACATATGCACAATATGATTGTGCGTCAAGTGCGTTGTGCTCAATCAAGCCCATCTTCAGGTCAAGAATCCCAGAAGGCTATATGGGCATGAGAACTGCCGATGATCTCATTGTTGAACAATTGAACTACGGGACAAAAATCTACACGGAGTAAAATTTTGGGGTTGGGTGATCTGAACCACTCTCTTTGCATGTGCTTGATGGTGCTGTCATCGGTCAGTGCCAGCAGCGTCATACTCATGTGGAATGGCTGAAGTTTCTTAAACAGATAAATAGGGAAACGGCAAAAGACAAAGAGCTGCACCTGATTTGCGACAACTATGCGACTTACAAACACCCGAAGAAGCGAGAGTGGCTGGAAAAACATCCTCGTTTTCATATGCACTTTACGCCAAAAATCAATGAGTTGGGATCGTTTTCTCACCAGCTTATGGTGTTTCCAACAAGTGTTGCCAATCTTGACGATTACATTCATAAAAAAACAGCGCTGTTGAGCCTATCTTAAAACCTCAACAGCCCCTTGAGTAACTACTTGTCAGGATCTTTCCACGCTCCATGGTACAGCCCCTTTTCATCCTTAGACCCAGCTGTACTGCGATGTGCCTCCGGGTAATCATGATTCCACCAATAGACTGAATCATGTTTCGCTTTTATTTCAGTTGGCATAGAACATATGAAACCCTTGATGTGCCACTTAAAATCAGTGAATACTTTTAACTGAATATCTTTATAGAGTTCACCTGGGCATTTTGGCAGTACCAATGTGGTATCTTGTTTTGAATTTGAATTGCCCAGAATGGTATATCCTTCTTTGTCAAGACGATAGGGCCAAACATCGTACCAGCCCAGTTGGTCTGAAGTTATGTCCCAGACAGGAAGGAAATTGATAACCCGGTCTGGATTTTCAAGCTTGATATCTCTTCTTCCATTGACAACAACATAATACTCATTCTCAAGTTGCTTCGAAAGCATTCTTTGAACTGCCTTACGACCACAGTCGTACTGCCATTTTATATCAGGCATCAAGCCACAATAATCAACGACACCAGTGATGGTTTCATTCAATGAAAGTTTATCGCCGACCGATTTCTTGCCAGCTCTGATGCCACCGACAACCTGCAACAGTTGCTTTTTTGTCATTTGACTTAGCTGATAGTGTCTGGCATGTGCTAATAAGAACTTGCTTCCCTTCTTTATTTTTTGTGCCCATTGGTTCTCGAAAAAAGTCTCTTTATTCATAAAATTAAGAGCTAATTTTTTACGAATGAACGAGTAAATCTGATAATCAACAACTCTATAACTTTTATCAAAACCGCACATTGTCTTCAGTATATCCCTATTTAGTCCTGTGTAATCATCTAAATCAAGGCAAAGACTCCCTATGCCATCACTAGCGGATTCCTGCATAGGAATACCTCGTAGGTTATAGCCTATATAAGTTGCAATGCCTACTACAAAACCTCTGTAAAATAACCTTCCAGTCGCTTCATTCACATACCCTCCTGAGCCTTTTAATTTAGCTTTACGCTTGGTTTTTTTCCCGGTTAACTGATCATTTTCATCTAATCGGTGGCTAAAAGCCTCAATCGACTTTTTTAAATTTTTCGAGGCTTCATTATAGTCTCCAAGGAGTTTTTTATGCCGTTTTTTATATTCTGAAACTTCATTTTGAAGCCATTCATTATCTGCCTGCAAATCGGTATACTTGGTATTTGATACTTCCAATTTTCGTTTAATATCGAGTACTTCAAGATCAAGCTGACTAATTTTCTCTTTATACCCATCAATTTCCTCACTCTTATCTTGGGCTTGATCTTGCTTTATTTTTTTTAGTTGTTGCTCCAGACTTTTTAGTTCCTTATCAAGACTTACATTTTTTTCCTCATAGCTTTTAGCCAGCTTATTTAATGACGCAATTTTTTCACCCATTCTCTTATTAGCAGACCGCCTGTCAGCTATCTCTTTATCTTTCCTCGACAGCTTTTTCTCAAATTCATGAAAAAATTGGTTTCGTTGCTCTTCCTTTTTGGCAAGGCTGATTTCATTAGCTTTTAAAGCATCCAAAACTTTTTGTTTCGAAAGCATTAACTCTTGTTCCTTATTATTTAATTCACGGGTCAGTTCATCAATGCGCTCCTTCATCACTTCAATCCTGGCTGACTTGAAATGAGTACTTCTGTGATTTGGCTGTAATGGTAATTCACCTGACCGCCGATCTATGTCGTCTAAAAGCATGCTGAAGAAATAATTCTTTGAGAAAACCGTTTTCAAATAGAGGGCACGATGCCAATGTTTGCCCTGCTTCCGAATAGAGGTATCGCGCTTAGCCGCATCACCGTTTAGCCCCCTGACGATGCTCTCATAAATAACCAGTTCCTCGGACTGGAAAGTGGCCTGTGACCCGGTAAGCGCCATAGCGACATCCAGGCTTGGGAGGTAGGCGTTTATTGACCCGCCTTCAACCGTAAAATCAAACACAAACAGGTTATAGGCTTCAGGATCAGGCCCCTGCCCGGGGAAAGAAAACAACATTTTTTGGCGGGGTTCTGATACTTTAAAACCATCCAGTTTTGTATCCAGCCACTGTTTTAAATCATCTACTTTGTCGTACGCCATCAGAACATCAATATCATTCGTCACAGGCTCGTTATCCTTGAATTTAAGCTGATGTCCAAACCCGTGTTTGGTTATGTACGCTCTTACAGACTCTCCTCCATACAGGCAGCTACCCGTTTTTTTCTCTACACAAAAGGCTTCGATAATATCCTTGAGGCCATCGCGCAAATTAATAATAGTCTGAGCAAACTGACCATATTTATCAGAGCTATCAACGACACGATTAAACATAACTTGCGTCATGGGCACAATGTACTCATCATCACTGCTGCGACAGTGATCAGAAAAAGCAGGTGGATCTGTATCACCTGCAGGGCTCATGGAGTGATTGATATAACGAGCAAGACGGTTACTCACAACCATTGCCCAGTCTTCCGTCGGCTGACGATCTTCAACAGGCAAAACCTGCAGCATGCCTGCATGGCTTAGCTTGCGCATTAAGTCGTAGGCATCCTGAAGAGCGGCTTCGGGTGACTGCCCCACACTCAATCCACTGTTTAAAAAAAACTGCTTTGTTGCCTGCCACAGTAGACTCTCTGCTGATGCGACAGGGGACAAACCGGACTTTTCAGAAAATGGGGAGCCTGCACCTTTGTCCTTATCTTTTTCACCTTCTGCCCCCTCGCCCTCATCCTCCCCGGAACCCTCTGGCTCCCTTTCGTCACTTTTGTTGAGAGTGAAGCTTTCTCCGCTGCTGGAAAACCTGTTTTCCTCCGCAGCTGGACCCAATATATACGACTGTGGAACAGGACCAGCAGAGAAAGCTTGCATGGTCATCCAACCAAAACAATGCTGATTGTCAGAGTAGCAGGCAGGAACCACAGGAGTCAGTCCTTGCAAGCCCAATTCTTGATATGGCCGGAGCATCAAAGCCTTCATCGGTTCAGACATGATATAAGCAGACCAATACCAATTCAGAAACAACCGGCTGAACCCGGCTGTGGTCTTTGCAGAGCTGGCTGCCAGGAGCCGATGAGTCAGCCAGGATGGCACCGTCAATGCAATTTGCAACCCAGACTCATTTGCCTTCTCTGGAGCAATAAGCTGGACAGTTAAACAAGTAGTGGTACTTCCTTCTTTCGGTTCGCTCCAGACAACCTGTTGATAACGCTCAACGTTAATGTCATTGATTTTTTTTATCCAGAAAATGCCTCGATTACTCCCCACCTGGTAAGTGCTGGTTGTGTTGTCACTGTTTGGCAGAATGACCGAGAATACAGTTGTAGTTGAATCTTGTTGCACAACCTGCAGTTCCGCTTTTCCATCACGACTTTTCACGACCGACTGACCGGGTGCGAGCTGCTTATTAAGCTCAGTAACATAGGCCACAAGACTGTGCAGGCTGGCAAAATCATCTTGCTGTATCCGATAGTTTGGATCAGCTTCTGCCAGAGTCAGGTAGCCAAGCACCGGATTGAAGGTTCCAGCCTCAGCAGTGGCAGAATCGGGTATTCTCACGGGGTTCCACTGCGAACCGGAAAATACAAGCCACGAAGCCCATTGCCGTAAGGCATCAATCAAGAGAAAACGGTTCAGCAGACCAGCCGACATACCGTAAACCTGCATAACAGGATAAATAACCGGACTACACGACGCGGCAGAACCCTGACAAACTAACGCTGATATCACGATTGCAGACGATACCGCCAGCTGCACAACCGCCGCTGCCCCGACATCTTCAAGGTTTAACGGAAAACTGACAGAGACACCGGGAACAGACAATTGTGGACAATAAGATGAGCTATCTGGAATGGTATCGCCGGACAAATCAGTAGAACACGCACAGAATACGGCCAGAAATAGCCAGGCCAACCATAAGAAAGGTATACCCGTTTTTATACTCAACAACTTCCACCCCATGACCCATTCAAAGATACCTAATA
>NZ_JAHHPN010000180.1:0-1651 GCF_024606325.1 Endozoicomonas sp. ONNA1 | reverse complement strand
TGAGCAGGTCCGGAGTGTCCATGAGCTGATTTTTGCCCTGCATCAGCGCTTTGTAAACGCACTGGCACCGATCGCATTGGCTTCTGGTCAGGGAGTGGTATCCAAGAATAAGTGCATAACCTATGTTGATTACACGACTCCGGGCGAGAATGTGTCGCTTTTGAGGCCATCCGACAAAGAATCAATTGAAGAAATAGGGGTTATAGGGACTGTCGTCAATATGAATGATGCCTTGTTTGTTAATCTGAATTTAGGAGTTCATGTGAGCCTTATCGAATTACTAGAACAGGCAGAGGGAGGTAAAGGACGAACCTTGCGGCTGAAATTTACTGACCAATTTGAATTTAGCTATTTTAAATCTGGCAAGTTAAAGCGTATGTGGTTTCTGACGCACTTACTAAAAGCAATTGAACTGGATAAAGATGCAGACACCATGAAAATAAGCTTCAACGCCGTAGCGGGCCAAATAGTCGTCGAATGCTCCCGAATGAAATTACGTCAAACCATGCATGCTGCCTTTGAAAAACTGATTATTGCGTTATATGGTATGAGTAATCTGGATATGTTTTTGGAGAAAATAGAGATTTTTAATCGAGTTCGGTGGGATTTTGATGTGTTTGCACAACAACTTAATAGCAACGTTACCACAGAAGTCGATAGGTTCGCCTTTCAACATAGCCTTTTCTCAATCCTTTATGTCGCTGATTTTCTCAGTGTTCCCGATTATTGTGGCTTATTAAGCAGCCACCAACAGCAGTTTTTTTATCATGCCAAGCAGTTAATATGCTTCAAGGAAAAATCGGAGGACAGCTTTTGGGAAATGTTTATGAGTGATAAGATGACTGATGACACCCGCAAGGAACTCTTACAGCACCTTTTATTGTTGGATCCCGAAAAAGCTGTTTCATTGTATGAGGATGTGTATCCCCACTTGAGAGGTAAATACTTTATTCTCAAACCAACATATGATTACAAGCCAGATTTCGTTGTTCAACCCGTTGAGCAGCATTGTGATCATAATGAAAAAATCGAGCAAGCCCTGCTGAAGTATGGGCTGGAATATGCCAGCAAACGTGTTCGAAAAGATTACTCTTACATCTTTAGATCCCAAAAGAGCTGTTGTTCCATTGCATGAGGATGTGTATCCCCATTTGAGAGATAAGTATTTTGTTATCAACCTTTAAACGTGTTCAATAATCTGCGGATCAACTCTGACATCGCTGACCGGCACAAATCGTTTTGCCAGCCTATTGCGTGCTTCAGACTGTCGACTGAACTTTATAAAAAAAACATTGTCTAAAGAAAGTGATCGCTTTATGCGTCAGCGGTTAAATCATGGATGAATAATAACATGGGTGGGATATCCTGATGTTAGTTGATACTACTTTTGACATATCAAATCCTCAAAGCCTGACAACTGAGCCCAATGAGAAGGCTGGGGTTGGCAGTTCATTCAAAGGGGCTAATAGTTCACCTGAAAGGTATTTTAGTGATCTTGATCCCAGTGGTCTTCCCGAGCCAAGGTCGATAGGCGAACGCACTTGCCATTCAGCTGTTTTGGCTCAGACTGTTGACTGCTGTCCCGCCAACCGGGAACAACTTGGCGGCAAGGGCATGTTTTTACAGCGCATGAAGAAAGCCGATCTTCCTG
>NZ_JAHHPN010000179.1:0-1573 GCF_024606325.1 Endozoicomonas sp. ONNA1 | reverse complement strand
CCAGATGCCTCATTCAGATTCTGAATGGCATCATGCAGTTGTAGAAGAAACCGAAGAATAAGGTGTAGAAAATAGGCATTGTCGGGGTCGGAGTCTGTTATGTCAATGTGGGTGAAAATCAGGCGGTCTTCTTCAGCGATGACGACGGTATTCCATGTATGCCCCGGGTATTTCGAAAACAATTCCTTGGTTAGATAAACATTTGCCAATACGTCAGGAAACAGTTGTTTAAGTTGAGCAAAAACAACCACCCCCAATGCCATATATTTATCACAGTCACCCATACCCCTTCGCCAATATTCAGCAATTGAACAACCTTCAGGGAAGGTAAGTGCCAGCTCTCCGTCATCCACAAGTTCGTAGTGAAGCTTTTCTGAAACAATCTTTGCTGTCAGGTGGAGCAAATTATAGATCGTTGGTTTTTTTACATCCTTGGCAGCCTTTTCAACGTACTTGAAAATTTCCGCGTGATCGTCCAGTGAAAAGTGGTACATGTCGTATTGGATAAATATGGAATTAAGCTTGGAAAACAAAGCCTTAGGTAAGGCAATAGGCTCTTTTTTACTCTGGTAGCCCGCAAGGTTACCAAGGTGCTCAAAATGAAGCTGAGTGGTGGGGTATACAGTGCAGGTCTGTTGGTCAGAGATTAAAGACGAGTAGGTGTCCAGGTCAATGCCTCGAAAGTAGAGAGAAATCGCATCGAATAGATCTATGTCTTTCATCTTGGCTTCATGAATAAAGTCAACAGGCACTTTAGAAATGTAGAGAGTTTTTAATTCAATGAACGAGTAGGTGAGTCCTTTGTATCTGGACAGGTCTTCTGTCTTTAGCCTCTGTTTAAATGCATCTTGAAGATAGACCTGATCAGAGTCACTGAATACGAAGAAGAGGTTTTTGTATAAGGAACCTGCAAGATCAGGGGGTATTCTATTTTTGGCGTACTTGATGATAAAGAAGGCCCCATTAATGCCGACTTCGAGGTAGCTATTCGCTGTTTGGGGGCTTAACCGTGCCTCTAGAATTTCATCTATAAAAGCTGGGTCATTAGCCACTTTAGGATGAAACGATGCGACTACTTCCGGAGTAATGTTACGCTGGGTAAAACGGTGAATTTCATACGGACTGACCATTGGGGCTTTCTGAGAAAAAAGAAAGACTTCTTCTGCTGTGGTTCCCACCTCTGTGAGGCGTTCAATATCATAACCGGCCAGCGTGTCGTTCATGCAACGTTCTTCTTGTTCTGTAACATCAGCGTTGACACAGAAACTCATCGTTATGAGTAATACAGCAATCGGCTTGATGGCATGATTTCTAATGTTCATTGATGTAATCCTTTACACTCGGGTTCAATTGTCAATATGACTTTAGAGTCCCGGGAAAGTGTTTGGTTCCTCCGGGAGGGAAATATATGAGCGTTACAGGTAAAGAAGCCGGAAAAGATTGGGGAGATTTTTTCAGCTCATCTATTATTCATGTGTCTGGAGCAGTTGTTATGTCCGGATTGCTTTGATCGTGTGGACAGAAATATTTCTCGTATTCGGTAAGAAAGTATCGCAAATTGAAGTATTTTGAG
>NZ_JAHHPN010000178.1:0-10147 GCF_024606325.1 Endozoicomonas sp. ONNA1 | reverse complement strand
CTCAATTTCTTGCAATCCTCGCTACGGACGCTTAAGTCCGACAGGCTGCTAGATGGAAAATTTTTCAAGGTAAGAAGGAAACAACAGTGCCCAGTGTCCGGGAGCCGAAGTCAAACGCCAATAAATTCAGGGCTTCACTCAAGAACAGAGAACTCCTTCTGGATCTGCAGACGGTGGTCTCTGATCTGGTTCAGACGGGTCGGCTCAGGCCACCTGCAGCTGATGAAATATTGGCTCGTCATCGCAATGCTGATCAACTTAAGCTTCACCCTCTGGAGTACATTGCCTCACAGGCGCTGAAAGATGCCCGCAAAGGCGGCTCTCTCGATCTCGATACGTTGATGCTCTGGCTGGCGAATCTGTCAGGTCAGGAATATTTTCATATTGACCCATTGAAAATCGATGCCACGGCCATTACTCCGGTCATGTCTCACGCTTATGCTTTACGACACCAAATTCTGGCGGTAGAAGTCACGGCTGATGAGATTGTTATCGCTTCAGCGCAACCCTGGCACAGCGGTTGGGAGGATAATCTCAGGCATACTAACCGCAAGGAAATCCGGCGAGTTGTTGCCAGTCCGACTGATATCCGAAGATACACCTCGGAGTTTTATCGACTGGCACGTTCTGTTCTGGGCGCTAATGAACAGAATGGCGTTCAGTCCACTCAGCTGAACAGCTTTGAGCAGATGCTTGAGCTGGGCAATATGAAAGCTCCGGACGCCAATGACCAGCACATTGTCAATATTGTGGATTGGCTGCTCCAGTACGCCTTTGAGCAGCGGGCCAGTGATATCCATGTTGAACCCAGGCGAGAGCAGACTCATCTGCGTTTTCGAATTGATGGGGTGTTGCACCTTATCTATCAGATGCCGGCCAAAGTGGCTACTGCCGTGACCAGTCGTCTGAAGATTCTCGGTCGAATGAATGTGGCAGAGAAAAGAAAGCCTCAGGATGGTCGGCTCAAAACCCGCAACCCGGATGGCAATGAAGTCGAACTGCGGCTTTCAACCTTGCCGACTGCGTTCGGGGAAAAACTGGTGATGCGGATCTTTGATCCGGATGTTCTGGTCAAAGGATTTCGAGAACTGGGCTTTTCCAGAGAAGACGAACGTCGCTGGACTCATATGACTGCGCAGCCCAATGGGATTGTTTTGGTCACAGGCCCTACCGGCTCAGGTAAAACCACCACGCTCTATTCGACTCTGAAAACTTTGGCCACCGATCAGGTGAATGTCTGTACCATTGAAGATCCTATTGAAATGGTGGAATCCAGCTTCAACCAGATGCAGGTCCAGCATAACATTGATCTGACGTTTGCCAGCGGTCTGCGTGCACTTCTACGTCAGGACCCGGATATTATTATGGTGGGGGAGATTCGGGATCTTGAAACCGCTGAAATGGCGATTCAGGCGGCACTGACCGGTCATCTGGTGCTTTCCACTCTGCACACTAATGACGCACCGTCCGCAATAACCCGTCTGCTGGAGATTGGTGTTCCCCACTATCTCATCAAAGCTACGGTTCTGGGTGTTATGGCTCAGAGGCTAGTCAGAGTTTTGTGTCCTTCCTGCAAACAGTCAGTAAAATTCGACAAATCCGGTTGGAAATCCCTCACTCGCCCCTGGTCAGTTCCTGCACCAGCGCAGATCTTTCAACCTGTGGGTTGTGTGGAATGTCGGGATACCGGCTACAGGGGGCGAGCGGGTGTTTATGAGTTAATGCCTATGTCTCAACCTTTGAAGGATATGCTGGCAGAGAATGCCGATATAGAGAGTCTTCGTCGCCAATCTATTAAGGAAGGTATGTACAGTCTTCGTCTTTCCGGAGCTCAGAAAGTCGCAACAGGATTAACAACCATCGAAGAAGTAATGAGGGTGACGCCAGACCAGCAGCACTGACTGGCTCTCAGCTACTGAAGGAAATGCTTGAAGTCTCCCACTGACTATTCGATATTAATATCTTAAGTGACAGTGGAACAGTCGAATAATAATGAAAATACTTACCCTTACAAGCTTGCTTTTATTTCCTTTTGCGGTTCAGGCGCAGAAGGTAATGGAACTGCAACCAGCCGAAGCACCTCAATCATTTGTTGAGCAGATGCAGCAGAATTTTGATCCGGCCGTGGCCGATCTTGTGCTGGAGTCCTATTTGAACAGCCTGCTCAAGGCAAACGCTATCAAAGATGGGGCCAGAAAATCATCCATAAAATATTCTGTAAAGGCCAACCGGGAAGGTGAGTTGGTGGTGACTCGCTATCAGCAACTGGAGCAGGGACTGGTCAGAAACAATAATACCCTGGTAGTATACGGCGTTGGTCATACTTTGGAATCAGACTGTTCCAGCATTGAGCAGCGTTGCTGGATTTTGTACCCCGATAAGGATGAGCGTTGGGTTGAAATAGAATATGCACCCAAAGCCATAAGGGAACTGGCCAAAGGAATGGGATTACTCATCAAGGAACTGCAGAGGTGATTTCAGGCTGCGGACCTTGAATGGGTCAGGCTAAGCATCTCTTTTGCGTGGTTGAGCGTGGACTCGGTCATTTCGACTCCACCCAGCATTCGAGCGACCTCTTTAACACGACGATCGCCATTCAGGCCGACAATCTCGGTGGAGGTTTTGGCATTGCGGACCTTCTTGCTAACGTGCCAATGCTGATGCCCCTGTGACGCCACCTGAGGCTGATGGGTGACACAAATTACCTGACTTCTTTCCCCCAGCTCCCTGAGCATGGCTCCGACGATTTCCGCAGTTCCACCGCCAATGCCGACATCCACTTCGTCAAAGATCATACTGGGGATATGAGAGGTTTGAGCGGTTATCACTTGAATGGCCAGACTGATTCTGGACAGTTCACCACCAGAAGCTACTTTGGTTAATGCTCTGGGTGGCTGACCCGGGTTGGTCGTTACCAGGAATTCGATGTCTTCAGCACCATTGGGTGAGAGAGTGCTGCTCTCTACCGGTGTCAGGGCAATGACGAACTGTCCGTGGGGCAAGCCCAGCAAGGCCATACGCATGGTGACTTTTTTCTCAAGCTGTCTGGCTGCAGATTGACGTTTTCCGGATAGTTTTTCGCTTTGGTTCTGAAACTCGGATTTCAATTCGATCAGTTTTTGTTGTAACGCTTCAACTCGTTCATCGCCGAACTGGATGCTCTCCAGCTCAGAGCTGAGGGTGTTTTGTTTTTCCAATAACGCTTCGGGCTGAACCCTGTGCTTTCTCGCAAGGTCGTATATAGCGCTGAGACGTTCATCCACATCCTGCATTCTGGCCGGATCAGCATCAAAATGATCAATGAAGTGATTGATTTCCCCTACCGCTTCCTCGACCTGAATCTGGGCAGAGGACATCATCTCCAATGTGTTGCTGATGGCTGGGTGATCCATGTCCAGATCGCCCAGACGCTGCAGACAGACAGACAGTTGCTGGAGAATGTTGCCGGTCTCATTGTCGGAGCAAATAGTGTTGATCTCATGACAAACCGAAAGAGTGCTTTCAGCATGGGATAACTGTCTGAGTTCTAGCTCAAGCTGTTCCAGTTCTCCTTCCTGAAGTGACAATTGTTCAAGTTCCTGAAGTTGATAGCTGAGCAGTTGAACTCTTTCATTCTGTTCTTTGCGGTTATGGGCCAGTGTATTCAGCTCATGATGCGTCTGGTTGAACTGATGAGCAATGCAAGCCACTTCGGAGGCTAGTTTTTGTAGACCGGCATAATCATCCAGTAGCAGTCGATGGCTGTTTTTTTTCAGTAACGACTGGCTTTCATGCTGGCCGTGAATATCAATTAACCGCTCACCAATGCCCCGAAGATCGGCAAGGGGAGAGAGTGTTCCATTGATATAGGCACGGGACCGTCCTTCTTTGGTAATGACTCTGCGGAGGATGCACTCATCATCACTGGTCAGATCTTTTTCCCGGAGCCACGCTTTGGCCGCAGAGCAATGACTGATATCAAAAGAAGCCTGTATTTCAGCTTTGTCCGTGCCTTGACGAACGCAATGACTGTCGGTTCTGTCACCCGTGGCCAGACCCAGTGCATCCAGCATGATGGACTTGCCAGCACCGGTCTCGCCGGTAATCACAGTCATTCCGGATTGGATGTCCAGATCCAGCTGGTCAACGATGGCAAAGTTGCTGATGGACAATTGGGTCAGCATGATGAATACCCGCTAGTGTAGCGTGACTGTTTATATATACAGTAACCTGATGTGAGACATTCGTAAAGTTGGAGCTAAAAAAAATACTCTGATTACGACCAGATTGAGACCAGAGCATGTTGTGATTTTGTTCTGCAGATCAGTGTTTTGCGAAATGATCGGTTGCGTTAAAAAAACTGTTTGCAGGTCTTGAATCCAGATTTCGTGACCCAATATACGTTTCATCAAACGATTTGACTCCCGGTCGGAGATTCTGGAATGACAGTAGAAAACAGCAAACCTGATGAGCAGGAAATGGAAGAAGCCACCGAACAGCAGGCAGAAGAAAACTTGCTGAACGAAGAAGGTGGTGTTGAGCTGGACAGTGAAGGTGATCTGACCGACGGCCTTGAGAGTCAGCTGGAAGCGCTGAACGAAGAGCTGGCCAAAGCGAAAGATCAGACTCTGCGCGCTGCTGCTGAGATGCAGAACATCAAGCGTCGCGCTGAGCAGGATGTTGAAAAGGCTCATAAGTTTGCCTTGGAAAAATTTGTTGATGCGCTGATTCCAGTGGTTGATAGCCTGGAAAAAGGAATAGAAAGCGCTGAACAGGCAGAAGGAGCCCACGAAGCTCTTATAGAAGGCATGAAGCTAACACTGAAGCAGTTTCTGGATGCACTGGGGCGCTTTGGGGTGGAGCAGGAAGATCCGAACGGACAGCCTTTTGACCCGAATTTCCATCAGGCTATGTCCATGGTTCCGAATCCCGATGTTGAAGCCAACACCGTGATTGATGTCTTTCAGAAAGGTTACAAGCTGAATGGCCGTCTGATTCGTCCAGCCATGGTCGTCGTTTCCAAATAGGTGATTTTGTTGAGGAATATTCAAAAAAAGAATGTTTCAACAGCCTTGAAATCAAATCAATTGATCCCATATTGATTTCAAAGGCCAAAAACAGCCGCTCACCACTTATTGGCAAGCGGCCCTCAGCTGAAGAATTGAATTACAGAATTGAACTAAAGAATTTCGCTCTGCAAGCAGGGCAATGGAGAGATTGAACAATGGGTAAAATAATCGGTATTGATCTGGGAACCACCAACTCTTGTGTATCCATTCTGGATGGTGAAAAAGCCAAGGTTTTAGAAAATGCTGAAGGCGGTCGTACCACGCCTTCCATCATCGCCTTCACAGACGATGGTGAGACTCTGGTAGGGCAGCCAGCCAAGCGTCAGGCCGTTACCAACCCTGATAATACCCTGTTTGCCATCAAGCGCCTGATCGGTCGCCGTTTCAAAGACGATGTGGTCCAGAAAGACATTCAGATGGTTCCTTACAAGATTGTTGAAGCTGACAACGGCGACGCATGGGTTGAAGTTAAAGGTGACAAAAAAGCACCACCTCAGATTTCTGCTGAAATCCTGAAGAAAATGAAGAAGACCGCTGAAGACTATCTGGGCGAATCTGTTACTGAAGCGGTGGTTACCGTACCCGCTTACTTCAACGATGCACAGCGTCAGGCGACCAAAGATGCTGGTCGTATCGCCGGTCTGGACGTTAAACGTATCATTAACGAGCCCACTGCTGCTGCCCTGGCCTATGGCATGGACAAGAAGCAAGGTGATCAGACCATTGCCGTATACGACCTGGGTGGTGGTACTTTTGATATCTCTATTATCGAGATTGCTGATGTCGACGGCGAGCACCAGTTCGAAGTACTGGCCACCAACGGTGACACTTTCCTGGGTGGTGAAGACTTCGACATGCGTATGATCGACTACCTGGCTGAAGAGTTCAAAAAAGATCAGGGCATCGACCTCAAAGGTGATCCTCTGGCCATGCAGCGTCTGAAAGAAGCCGCTGAAAAAGCCAAGATCGAGCTGTCTTCTGCTCAGCAGACGGATGTTAACCTGCCTTACATCACTGCCGATGCAACTGGTCCTAAGCACCTGAACGTTAAAGTAACCCGTTCCAAGCTGGAGTCCCTGGTAGAAGATCTGGTTCAGCGCTCTCTGGAGCCATGCCGACTGGCGGTAAAGGATTCTGATCTGGATCTGTCTGATATCGACGAAGTCATTCTGGTAGGCGGTCAGACCCGTATGCCAATGGTTCAGGAAAAGGTGGCTGAGTTCTTCGGCAAGGAGCCTCGTAAAGACGTGAACCCTGACGAGGCGGTTGCTATGGGTGCTTCCATCCAGGGTGCGGTGTTGGCTGGCGACGTTAAAGACGTACTGTTGCTGGACGTCACTCCGCTGACTCTGGGTATCGAAACCATGGGTGGCGTTATGACGGCACTGATCGAAAAGAACACCACGATTCCGACCAAGAAGTCGCAGGTGTTCTCTACTGCTGATGACAACCAGAGTGCTGTAACCATTCATGTCTGCCAGGGTGAGCGCAAACAGGCATCTGCCAACAAGTCACTGGGGCGTTTTGACCTGTCTGACATTCCACCGGCTCCACGTGGCATGCCTCAGATTGAGGTCAGCTTTGACCTGGATGCTAACGGTATCCTCAACGTTTCTGCCAAAGACAAGGCTACTGGTAAAGAGCAGTCTATCGTGATCAAAGCGTCTTCCGGCCTGTCTGACGATGAAATCGATCAAATGGTTCAGGACGCTGAAGCAAACGCGGCTGAAGACAAGAAGTTCGAAGAACTGGCGGCTGTCCGTAACACGGGTGATGGTCTGGTACATGCGACGCGCAAGACTCTGGAAGAAGCCGGTGATAAGGCAACGGAAGAAGAGAAGAGTGCGATCAACGAAGCTTTGACTGCTCTGGAAGAGGCTCTGAAGGGGGACGACAAGGATCTCATCGAAGAGAAATCCAAGGCTCTCTCTGAAGCTTCTGCTGGTCTGGTTCAGAAGATGTATGCAGAAGCCCAGCAACCCGGCGCTGAAGGTGCACAGGAGGCTGAATCTTCTTCCGCTGCGGATGACGCCGTAGACGCCGAGTTCGAAGAAGTGAAAGATGACAAGAAGTAAGCCCATTCCGCGCTGCGGTATGAGTTGATTTGGCGGCGCGGGAGCTTTCTCCCGCGCTGTTGTGTTTAAGAGACTGTCTGAAAGGTTTCGCCGATTTTCCAAACAGTCTCTGATTCAATAAATCGGGATCGTTCCCGATGTATGAAAGCGATTTGGATTATTTCGGTCAGGTGATCTGACGGAACCTGACCACAGGGTGTTACTAATGGCAAAACGTGATTTTTACGAAGTACTGGGCGTAGAAAAGGGGGCCTCTGACAAGGAGATCAAGAAGGCCTATCGCCGTATGGCTATGAAGTTCCACCCTGACCGTAACCCCGATGACAAAGAAGCGGAAGAGAATTTCAAGGAAGTCAACGAGGCTTTTGAAATCCTCTCTGACGATCAGAAGCGTGCCGCCTACGACCAGTACGGTCATGCCGGTGTCGATCCTAACATGGGCGGTATGGGTGGTGCTGGTGGCTTTGGTGGCGCTGGCGGCTTTGGTGACGTCTTCGGTGATGTTTTTGGTGATATCTTTGGCGGTGGTGGTCATTCCCGAAGCTCCGTTCAGCGCGGTGCTGATCTGCGCTATCAACTGGAACTGAGTCTGGAAGAGGCGGTTAAGGGTACTACCAAGAAAATCAAGATTCCTTCTCTGGTCGGTTGTAAGTCCTGTGATGGTACAGGTGCCAAAAAAGGGACTTCTCCTGTGACTTGTAGCACTTGTGGTGGTGTGGGTCAGGTGCGTATGCAACAGGGCTTTTTCTCTGTTCAGCAGACCTGTCCTGACTGTCACGGTACTGGCAAGATGATTAAAGACCCTTGTCGTGAGTGTCATGGTGAAGGTCGGGTTCAGGAATATAAGACGCTGTCTGTTAAGATTCCTGCCGGTGTCGATACCGGTGATCGTATTCGTCTGGCGGGTGAAGGTGAAGCAGGCGTCAATGGTGGTCCAGCCGGAGATCTCTATGTTCAGGTCAGCGTGGTAGACCATCCGATCTTCCAGCGTGATGGCAAACACCTATACTGTGAAGTGCCCATTACCTTTGTTGATGCCGCCCTGGGTGGCGAGCTGGAAGTTCCGACCCTCGACGGCCGGGTAAAACTCAAGATTCCAAAAGAAACCCAGACTGGCAAGTTGTTCCGTCTCCGCGATAAAGGTGTCACGCCAGTTCGTGGCGGCAGTCGCGGTGACCTGATGTGTCGTGTGGTGGTAGAAACACCCGTGCATCTGACCGAACGTCAGAAAGAGCTGATGCAAGAGTTGAAGGAAACCTTTGTCGCAGAAGGTGAACATCGCCAGTCTCCCAAGAAAACGTCCTTCTTTGAAGGGGTTAAGAAGTTCTTTGACGATATGTCGTCCTGATCAGTTTGCCAGATTGAAAATAAAAAAGTGGCATTAGCGCCACTTTTTTTGTGTAGCCTTCTTCATCTATGGCGTACAGAAATATTTCTCGTATTCGCCAAGAAAGTATTGATGGTCAAAGAGCTCTGTGATCATGGCTCCCAGTCCTTCGTTTTTGTTTCTGAACGGGTTCTTTAGCATTTGCTTCACTATTAGAAACTCCCAAAAACCAACCTTTGGACTATCGATATCACTATCGAACCTTGTTATGTCAATGTATGTGAAAATCAGGCGATCTTCTTCGGCAATGACGACGGTGTTCCAAGCATGGTTTTTACATGTTGAAAACAACTTATCGGTCAGGTAAACATTTGCCAGTACGTCAGGAAACAGTTGTTTCAGTTGATTAAAAACAACCATCCCCAATACCGTGTATTTATCACAGTCGCCAATCCCTCTCCGCCAAAATTCAACTATCGGACGTTCTTTTGAGAAAGTCAGCTTCAGCTCGCCTTCATCTACTTTTGCGTAGTGAAGCTTTTGTGTGACAATCAGTGCTGTCAGGTAGAGCAAACTATAAATCGTTGGTTTTTTTGTTGTCTGTTTGACTATGTCTTCAACGTACTTGAAAATCTCCTCCTGATCGTTCGTTGAAAAATAGTCCATGGTATCGTATGTAAATAGTGTGTTAAGCCGGAAAAATAGAGCTTTTGGAAGTGGAATAGGCTCTTTTTTACTGTGGTAGTCTACAAGATTACCCAAGTACTCAAACTCAAGGTGGGTTGTGGGGTAGGCAGCACAAGTCTGTTGGTCAGAGATTAGAGATGGGTAGGTGTCCAGGTCAATGCCGCGGAAGTAGAGAGAAGTCGCATCTTCCAGTCTTATGTTTTTACTCACGGCTTCATGAAGAAAATCAGCAGGCACTTTTGAAAAATAGAGTTTTTTTAAATCATAGGCTGATCCGGTGAGTCCCTTGTATCTGGGCAAATCTTCTGTCGTTAGCCCGTGTTCGAACGCTTCCTGAAGGTTAGTATGCGCAAAGTCAGTCAAGACAGAGATGCCGTTTTTATTTAAGCTGCCCGCGAGATCAGAAGGTATTCCATATTTAGCGTAAGCGATAATACGGGTGGCTGAATCAATATCGGCCTCGACGTAGCGATTGGCCGTTTGGGGTGTTAATCCCGCCTTGAGAATCTTTTCTATAAAAATCTCGTCACCCGCTACCCTGGGATGAAACGATGCAACTATATCCGAAGTGATGTTGCGTTGGGTAAAACGGTGAATATCATATGGGCTGACCATTGGGGCTTCTTGAGCAAAAAGTAGGACTTCTTCTGGTGTGGTTCCCACTTCTATGAGGTACTTAATATCATAGTCGACCAGCCCGGCGCTCAAGTAGGGCTCTTTTTCTTGTTCTGTGATATCAGCTTTGACGCAGAAACTCGTCGTTATGATTAATGCAGTTAACAGCTTGATGGTATGGTTTAAAATGTTCACGAGCGCACTCCTTTTCAATCAGGTTTCATGACTCACTGAATGTTAGAGTTTCGGAAGAGTGATTAGTTCCCTGAGATGAAAGCCAGACTGGACAAAAAAGTGGCTTTAGCGCGGCTTTTTTGTCCAGTCTTCTTCAATACGGCGCACAGAAATATTTCTCGTATTCGGTAAGAAAGTATCGCAAATTGAAGTATTTTGAG
>NZ_JAHHPN010000177.1:0-1040 GCF_024606325.1 Endozoicomonas sp. ONNA1 | reverse complement strand
TGCAAATCCTGAAAAAGCAAAAAGAACCGTAAACGCAGCCAGACAACCAAAAGACTTGAAGCCGGGCATCAGAGTATCAAATGAGGTATTCAATAAAATAATACATGCCCAACATTTATTTCAACTGGATAACAACATTATTAAGGAAGTCAGATTAATTCAGGCAAATCCGGAAAAATTTTTACAACAGGTAGAAAAACAGATCTCGGCATTCAAAAAAGCTGTAGTAAAAAATAAAAACCCAACAAACGAGCTGGGACTGGGCTATTACTACTTTCTCAAGGCACTGGCCATGATGAGGGCCAAAATGTCAGATGATGACAAAACTATTGAGTTGTCGTTTAGCCCGCAAGTCATGTTCAATGCCAAAAAGATAAAAGAGACCATTTTGCATTCTGAAAACTTCTACTTCCCTTATGCCAGAATGCTCTTGCTGTTTTTTGAATATGCCACGAAAGGAGAGCTTCTGGTAACATTATCAGCCTGTGCCTCTGCATTCTCCGGAGTGTCACAGTCTATTGAGATTTTATTAGAGTCGGAGTCGCATTCAGCGGTTCTGACCGGAGTGTTACTAAAGTGGCTATTGCTGATTCCCAAGCCTTTCGAACTGAAACTAGCGTTTGAAGCAGACACCTACCTAAAAAATCCACAAAGCAAAATTCCAGGCAGAGTAACACCTTCCATACGTCTACTCAGAGAGTTTTTGGAGCAACTTCCGGCGAAAGGCTCTGATGGTGCAGTTGATCTTATTTTAGCTCGAATAGACGAGACTTTTATAAATCCCCTATATCTGCCATACGAACAGCATGAACACGCAGAAGCGATAGCAGCAGTGCTAGCGGCAGTGGAAACTGCGTCAGTGAAAGCGCAAAAGGCAAAGCAAGTAATAGCAGAAATTCGTGTGCAAACACAAGAGCATGCGAAAGCGGTAGATGAATTAAACACGGCATCGATCGCGTTAGCGAAAGCAAAAACAGTTGCAGAAAAATTCGAAAAAGTGGAAGCAAGAGAGTCATTGGAAGCGATAAAGGAAGAGGAAG
>NZ_JAHHPN010000176.1:0-2017 GCF_024606325.1 Endozoicomonas sp. ONNA1 | reverse complement strand
GCTGATCCAATGGCTCTGCGAAACGGTATCGAGCATTGATCATCCGTGGTTGATACGACAAAGTGATCGCAACAGCACTAATGAAAAACGCCATGAAATTCGCATTAATACCCTTCTGAGTGAAGAGGAGGCCAAAACAGAAGTTATCAAAAGGGTGGCTCAGGCCAGCTGGCAGGCATCCGGTCTTTCCCTGACCCCGGATCAGTCGGACGATATTCTCACCCGGGCACTGTACCGACACTGGCAGCAAAGCTGGTTTAACCGTACGTTTGACCAGACGGGCATTGACGCCAATAGCGTATTTCCCCTGACGGAAGAAGAGGAACAAACGCTTAAATTACCTGCTTCCCAGCCTTATCTTGAGGAAGCTGATCTGCGGATAAGGATATGGAATTCCAATACCGTTCAATTGTGGCCTGCGTTTTGGCATCAGATAAATGGTCAGCCGAACCACAGGGTTGACAATTCTGAACAATACGATCCGGCAGTCCAGGTAAAATATACTTTAACATTGGACTGGGACACGAACTATGAGAACCGCAAGCCAAATCATTGTGATGACCATATAATTTTTGCTACGCAGGAACCTTCTTCCAGAATGTATCGCTTTTGCTTAGATGATATTAATGTGACCGCTGAGGGTGACATCGAACTGTTCGAGATCAGTGATCAACTGATGCAGAGGGTCGAAACCCTCATGCCTGCCCGGTTGCCGGAGCATGACCAGGAAGTAACATTAGCCAGCAATCAAACGCTGGGGACTTTTAAATGTTCATCGGAGAATAGCGAATGTATATTGCCCAGCCTGACGCCTGACGACTATATCGTGGCCCTGCGTATCGAACCCGATTTGGCATTTACCCTGATCAGGGGTGGATATACCGGGCTTCACACACTGTTTGTTCCGGAGGCCAGAGCCGACCAGAGTATTCAGGTGACTTATGTCGTAGAAGCCAGAGCACAGGAAAGAAAATCATCGCTTAAAGAAGCCCGAACAGATCGATCAATACGGTTTGACACCCGCTGTTCAGAAGGGATGAAAAAAGTACTGGACGGACTGTTTACGAATATTGGCCAACAGCCCTCCGAAATACGGAAGCCTTTGCGGAAAATAGCAAACGCTCATGGTACGACACAACGCATTCAGGCAATCACGGAGTATTGCCAACAGTTTTCCGGTAAGACTAAACCAAATCGCGAAAAGAGTTTCTTTCATTTCCTGGTAACCCAGCGGCAGGGTAGCTGTCGTCATCGTGTACCTGTTTTTATAGCGCTTTGTCGTTATTTCGGGATTCCATGTCGGCAAGTTACAAGCCTTATCCACCACTTTGCAGAGTATTCCCCGGATAAAGGCCAAACCTGGGAGTCGGTAAATTTGGGCGGGGCAGGCGCAGAGAAGACAAAAATTACCTACAATTTTCAGCCTGTCAGGAAGGTCGATGATCCCGGCACTGTGTTAAGGACGATTAAGGGTCACTTGAAAGCCCTGCTAAAAGGTGCTGATTCAGCACAGCAGCAAGATCTGGCTAAAGCTTGTGCTATGAGCCTCGGGGAACTGAAAAAAAACCTTGATACCCAAAGTGCATGGCGAGAAGCGAATCTAAGTTTCTCCAGTATAATCAGGAATCTCTGGGAGAGAAATGATTTAACCGGCTTTGCCATGGGCGTCTCGATGATAGAGTCGCTGGGGACAGACGCATTGAGCTATTTCGAGAAGCCATGGAAAGATACTGTGGCCTGGTTGACAGAGTCGCTGGGGACAAACGCATTGAGCCATTTCGGGAAGTCATGGAAAGATACTATGACTCGCAAAGACTGGCATATTTATGAATCAATGTCGGAGGCGGTCAAACAAATATTGTCTAACAGCGATGAAGATCAGGTCACTGAACTACTCAAGTCAATCCATTCAAAAATGGTTGACCAGGCTGGAGCAAACTCTCACCAATGGGTGAGATTAATTGTGAAAATACTGGAAGACAGTGACTTAACCAAACCTTCGGTTATTCACTTTGCC
>NZ_JAHHPN010000175.1:0-15771 GCF_024606325.1 Endozoicomonas sp. ONNA1 | reverse complement strand
CACTCCACTATGCTCCAACCCTTATTCAGGGATATCTGTAAAAGTGGTTGCCGTTGTCAGTTCGCTTTTCAAAAGCTATTGGAACCCCACACCAGGCAACGTAACTGTGACGTAACCATGATCGGGGAGGACGGCCAGCGGCGTCTATGCGGAACGGTCTCCAAGAATGCTCAAGCTATGTCGAATCACAAAAGAATACATCAAAAACGCAAGTTTCCTGATGTGGATCAGGATGATGACCTCAGTCCTTAATCTGACAACCGCTCCTCTGTAGGAGACAATTTCGTAACGAATCTTGATATAAAAAAAAGAGTGGGTACTCGCCAGCAGGTATAACCGCAAGCTTATCAACCCAAGCTGAATGATTCCCGCCTTTGAGGCTGTCGCAAAAGTGCTGCGCCTCGCTACTTTTGCGACACCCTCTTTACGTCCGGGGAGAAGTCAAAACCAGGGGTAGTGAGTTGCCATTACTTCAATACCATCAGTTCCGACTTCCGCTAGCAGTGTGGCTGCTTTGCGGCCATCAGGAAGGGTGAGTTCAGGGTCTATATCCAGTATTGGACAGAGTACAAAGTTCCTCACATGCATCTGATAGTGGGGCACAGTCAGACGTTCGGACTCAATGATGTTATCACCGTAAAGGATTATATCGAGGTCAAGCGTTCTGGGCCCCCAGCGCACGGTTCTGACCCTGCCGTGGTCATTTTCAATGGCTTGCATGATGTCCAGTAATGCCAGCGGTGCGAGTCTGGTTTCAATCCGGACGGCAGCGTTGCAATAGTCAGGCTGCCCTTTAGGGCCGACCGGATCACTGATGTAGAGCTTTGAACAGCCTGATACTTCAACTTCGGGCAATGAATCAATGTCGTCCACAGCTCTTTGCAATTGCAGGCCGGGATTTTCCAGATTGCTGCCCAGGGCTATATAGGCGGTGGTCATAATTGTTCAGCTACAGTGGTTCATTTTGGTTTGTTCAGGACCGGTGGACGCTTGCGTGGGCGGCGTCTTCTTCGTTTCTGACCGCCTTTGCCATCGGGATGGGAGCGAAGGTCGTGAATCATGCTGCTTCTATCCTGATCCGAAGAGTCCTGGATATCAGTCCACCACTGCCCTGCATCGTTCAGTTCTTCACCGGCGGCTTCCCTGAGTACCAGAAAATCATAGGCAGCCCTGAATTTAGGGTGTTCCATCAAGGTTTCAATGGCCTTGGGCTGACGGCGTTCCAGTCGGTACTGCATTTCCCATATATCCCGAACTACCATGGTGAAACGTTTAGGAATCGCAGTATGAGCACACTGATTATCCAGCACGACCATGGCTGCCTGTTGCAGGGCGGGTGTGGGAGGCACGCCCTGATCGCGGAGATCCCCGGCCAGTCTCTGCAGCGGAGCCCAGAGGAAGGCAGCAAACAAGAAGGCGGGGGTGACAGGCTTGCCTCGGGTAATCCGTGAATCGGTACTTTCCAGTGCCCTGATAATCAGTGCTTCAGCTAATTCATCCTGAGCTTCAAGACTGTGATGTGTTGCCGGGAACAGGTACTGAAGCAGACTAAACTCACGCATGAGGTGGAAAGTTCTTACTCCTTTGCCCGACTGCAGTAGTTTTAGCACTTCGTCAAACAGTCTGGCCGATGGAATGTCACTCAACAGATGACCAAGGTCATAGATGGGGTCTGCTGTTGCGGGATCCATATCAAAATCCAGCTTGGCCACAAAGCGCAGGGCTCGCATCATTCGAACCGGATCTTCGTGGTATCGTTTAACCGGATCGCCAATCAACTTTAAAGTGTTATTTTCAAGGTCCTGAACACCACCGCAATAATCTATGACGGAGTAGTCACGGACGTCATAATAGAGTGCGTTGACGGTAAAGTCTCGACGAATAGCGTCGTCTTTTATAGAGCCGTAAACGTTGTCTCTCAGAATCCGTCCGGAATCGGAGTGATCGGACTTGTCCCTGCTGTGGTTGTCATTGCGGGCTTCATCATGACTGGCTCTGAAAGTGGCCACCTCAATCATTTCGCGACCAAACAGAATGTGCACCAGCTTGAATCTGCGACCGATGATCCGGGAGTTACGGAAAAGTCTGCGAACCTGTTCAGGCGTTGCATTGGTGGCAACGTCGAAATCTTTAGGGTGAAGACCCAGGTAAAGGTCACGGATGCAGCCGCCTACCAGGTAAGCTTCGTAGCCATTAGTGTTCAGCCGGTGAAGGACTTTCAGGGCATTCTCACTGATTTCCCGCCGTGAAATAGGGTGATTTTCACGAGGAGTGCGAGTCTGGTCTCTATAGTAGAAGTCATCAGGCTCCCGGGTAGAGTCGGGATCAGGAAGCTGCGATTCAGAGGGTGCCGGGTCTTTTTCTGAGGATGACCTAAGCCAGAAGTAATAAGCAGCAAGCGAGATGCCCAGCACCACTAACACTATAATAATGATGCCTGTCATGATGAGTTTTGCATGAAATCTTTGTTGGTTAGTCAGTAATATCGTCGCGGTGGATCAGATGGACTGCTCCGGTCTGGCGTACATCATAGCATCCCAGTGGGTAGGGTTGACACTGGTTTATAGTCCCAAGGAATTCATCTCGGCACACCGTACAGTTCGTACAGTTGTTCGATAGAAAAGAAAAAAAGGGGGAGGTCAAACCTCCCCCTCTGCTGGCGGATAATTATTATCTTTATTGTGTCGCCTGAGATGTAAACGGATAATTTTGCTGGCTACCTTTTCCATGGAAAACCCGGAGGGCATACTGCAAAATAATCAACTTACCTATGCTCTTGTTATTATTATGTAGGCCGCGCTTATTATTTTTATTATGTGAGCTTATTATTATTGTTTTGTCAGTGTTACGCATATGCTGTGCCAGTTTGCTTAACTTATTGAATTTTAATGATAATTAAACTTTCCGGTGGCGTTAGGGTGACGAAAAGGTTACGAAATTTTGTTACCTTGGCAGAAAATAAGTACTAATGCGTAACAGGTAAGGGTAACACTCTGGTGTCAGCGGGGTGTCAGAATCAGATGGTTGCGGTCCTGATCGATCTGGAAATGGAACTGGCCCAGAACATTCATGCCCAGCAGTCCTTCTGCAAAGGCATAGCCCAAGTCTAATCCCGCCACTTCCAAGTCTTTGATAACGTATTGACCGAGATGTAACTCTTTCACCCGATAGATAGGGGCAAAGGCAATCCCACTGGCTGTTTTCAACTCGGTATGACCCACCCGGTAGGCCATTTTCTTACGTTTAAGCTCTTTCAATAAAGCATCGGGCAAAGTTGTCAAACTGGCTCCGGTATCAATCAGCAGTCGCGACTGGCTTTTATTCTGAGTCAGAGCGGCCACAATGTAGTGATTGCCTTCGGCAATAAGAGGAATGGCTGAGGCAGGCATCTCCTCGGGTTCTTCCTGAACAGGGGGTAACAGGTCAGACAGTTGCCGGGAAGCCTGTCGACCAAACTCTTCGTCGGTCTGCAACAACTCCAGCTCGCGAATGGCATGGTCAGAATCGTCTGTGGACAAGTAACCTTGAGCCAGTGCAAACCGGTAAAAAGCGCGATCAGGTTCCATTGTTGCCAGTTTCTGGAAGAGGGGCAGGGTTTCATGGAGTTGTTGGTTTGTCTGCCTGTTATCATAAACAAGCCGGCTGAGTTCGTGGATTCTGGTGGCCATATTCCTCAGCTTATCAGGATCGCTGGTGAATGATTGAGCGTTGATCAGCACCTCAATGGCTTTCTCCAGCTCATACTGAGCAGTGTAGAGTTCTGACAGCTTATGCAGCAGAGCCGGGTTCTGATAATAGTGTTGGGTAAAACGTTCCAGTGCAGCAATGCTGTATTCCCTGTGCTCAGACCATTCATCTGTTTTTTGCATCAGGACTGTCACCAGCCGTTCGCTGAGGTCTGAATTCAGTCGCTCCTGCCGTTGAAAAATAATCAGAGCGTCATCGTATCTGAGGTCTTCCAGAGCCTGCTCAAAATCAATGATTTCCTGAGGTATGTCGAGCGGTTCCAGCGTATTGCTGGAATCCCCAAGAGGTAGCCAATTTCGGTAGTTCAGAACTTCAAACGAAGCCTTTTCACTCTTATTATCGAGCATTTCATGCCACCACCAACCGGTAATCAGGCCTGTGGTAAACATCATTATGGACAATGTCAAAAGTCTCAGAGCCAGAAGCTTTTTCAATAGGACAGGGACTCCATTCAAGCATTTTTGCTTCAGTCTAGCTCGACTAGAACGGCGTCGTCGACGTTATCTGTTTCAGTCTATCGGTTAATTTTGAAAATAATTTCACCTTCTCTTTCAGCCCACTATATTATTGGAATGTTTTTTTCGCTTTTGGCTGATGATTTTCAGAGTCAGTTGGTCATCTAAAAGCAGCAATCTTTAGTCTGCCTCTCTGTCGTGACGGTAATAAATGGGGACTATCTATGAGTAAGAAAGTAGCGGTTATTCTTTCCGGGTCAGGTGTGTTTGACGGCAGCGAAATCCAGGAAGCCGTTCTAACCCTGCTCAGTCTTGATCGCCGTGGAGCCAGCTACCAGTGCTTTGCACCCGATGTTGCTCAGCACCACGTCATTAATCATGTAACGGGCGATGAAATGGACGAGGGACGAAATGTACTGGTGGAAGCAGCCAGGATTGCGCGGGGTGAGATCAGGCCCCTGGGAGAACTCGGGGCTGAAGACTTTGATGCCCTGATTTTGCCCGGCGGTTTTGGGGCAGCAAAAAATTTATCGGATTTTGCTTTCAGTGGCAGCGAACTCAAGGTTCAGAGTGACGTCAGCACGGCAGCCAGGTCTTTCGCAGAAGCCGGTAAACCTGTTGGGCTGATGTGTATTGCCCCTGCTATTGCCGGTCGTATATACGGTGAGGGCGTTCTGGCCACCATTGGCAATGATGCTGAAACGGCTGCGGCACTGGAGCAGACGGGTGTCAGACATGTAGAGTGTGCTGTGGATGATATTGTGGTGGATGAGCAGCGCAAACTGGTGACCACTCCAGCCTATATGATTGCCAGACGCATCAGCGAAGCTGCTGAAGGGATCGATAAGCTGGTTGATCGGGTTCTGTTTATGGCCTGATTTCTCGAAGCTTTGCCGTCCCTTGTCTGGGATGGCAAGGCTGCTGTGGCAGGAGGTATTTTAATTTCGCGTAAAGCATCGCCCGGTCGGGTCATGCTGTGCAGAGCGATAAAAACGATCAGTCTGATGGACTGATAATTCAGAGAGCGCCCGCAGCTGCATCGTGCTGATTTTTTTGATATGAATAATGAATATGCCTCATCTACGCAAATTAGTGATATTTATCTTACTAATATTTTGTGCTGCTTCTTACGGATCTCAAGTTAATACTTATGATGAGTGTATAAGTTCCAACCATACTGCTTCCTGTGAAGATTACGAACAGAGTTTTTCCAGTGGCCTGTCGAATTTATTAACCGCTTTCTCGTTATATTATGATGAATATGTAAGTTCCGACCATGCTACGTCATATGAAGATTACGTACAGTTTTTTTACACTGGCCTGTTCGATTTATTGGCCTATCTGTCGTTATATTATGATGAATACAGGCTGCGATTACGAGTATCTGAAATAGCAACTGTTGCTTTAATAAATTTCTATAGATCTAAATCCGGCAATGCTCATAATGCTAAACGTATTGCTATTTTTTCAATGGGCTTGATGTTAAGTTTTTTATATAATATTGCATGTGACGTAAGCGTATATTTTAAGAGTGATGAAAGCTCATTGCTGGCCATTTCCAGACTCATTGCTAAAAGAACAGAGCACAAATTGTTTATAGAAGCTGCCGACTACTTGGCAGGGCAGATCTTTACAGGATTATGCCTTATCTGTTTAGAACCCTTGAAAAACCCTGCACTTGCAGCCTGTGCAAAACATTTTTATTGCCAGGCATGCCTTGATGAATGGGCAAAGCAATCACCTTTGTGTCCTGTATGCCAGTAGTAACCCTGCCTTCCCTGACAGGGGTGTAGACTGTCAGGCGGCCGTAACAGGAGGCATGGCAGCTACCAGTTTCAACACTTCATTGTCGATGTAGTAAAGGCCCTTGCCTTCAAAGCCAATCATATCGATTTTATCCAGAATGCCTTTGAACAGTTTCTCTTCCTCGTGCTGCTCGGATACATACCACTGCAGAAAGTTGAAGGTACTATAGTCCTTTTCAGTAAAAGCGGTGTGTGCCAGCTCGTTGATACAACGGGTCACTTCGCACTCGTGCTCGTAGGTTCGCTGGAAGATATCTCTTACCGATTCATACTGGTGGGGTGGTGCATTGATTGCACCGATGATAGCCATAGCGCCTGTCTCATTCACGTAGTCAAAGAGCTTTTGCATATGCTCCATCTCTTCCCGGGCATGGCGGCGCAGAAACTCGTTGCAGCCATCAAGCCCCTGGGCTTCGCACCAGGAAGCCATTTGCAGATAAAGGTTGGAGGAGTAAAACTCCAGATTGATCTGATCGTTGAGTTTGTCGATCATGGTTTGAGTCAGCATGGATCTAACCTGTTCGTGCCAAAAGGTGAAGTATAACGGCTTGGTGCTCTACTTGAACATTCAGGTTATGATTTCGCCTTTTCTCAATACCTTTTGTGGACTTAATCATGACCTCTCGGTTGGATCATCCCGATACGCTTTACTGCCAAATGAAAACAGCCTGTGCTGATGATTGGCACCGTTATTGTCATCACGAGTTTGTTCAGGGCATTGCTGACGGGACCCTGCCTCTGGAGAGTTTCAAGCACTATTTGCAGCAGGACTATCTGTTTCTGATTCACTTTGCCAGAGCTTATGCCCTGGCGGTCTACAAGGCCGACAATCTTGAGGATATGAAAGCGGCTTCTGACTCCGTGGCCGGGATTCTTTCAGAGATGAATCTTCATCTGGAGTATTGCGCTGAGTGGGGAATGACTGAGCAGGATGTGGTCAGTCAGCCAGAAGCCAGGGCTAATATGGCCTATACCCGCTATGTGCTTGAGCGAGGAATGGCAGGCGATATTCTGGATCTCCAGACAGCCCTCTCGCCCTGTGCGGTGGGCTATGCAGAGATTGGTCTGAGACTGATCAATGATCCGGCAACGAAAAGAGAAGGTAACCCCTATTGGAAATGGATCCAGACCTATGGGGGTGAGGAGTTTGTGCAGGGGGCTGTCAGACAGGTTGAAGCGATTGAAAAGCTGGCCGACAGTCGGTTTTCTGATGGGCGAATGGACTCTCTCTATCGTACTTTCAGGGAAGCTACCCGTCTGGAAATTGGCTTCTGGGATATGGGGCTGAATCAGACTTTTTAATGCCGAATCAGAGTGAGCTGAAGACAGCTTGCTCTGATCAGAATAAATACTCTCTTTCTAAAGAGTTCTTCCTACTGATCTGCTGCTTCTGAAGCAATGACGACCTATCTGCTTATCCCGCCCTGTGGCCTTTCGTGGTTTGAATACTGATCTACGTAATATTCTTTTCGATCCATGCTAATCGTCCCTCATTTTACTAAAAACATAAGATTTGTCGTTTATTTGTGTCTTTTAAGGGTTCTTGATGCCACAGAATTGGGTATCTCTTTTACCAATTTTTACCAGGTTTATAAAAAATTTACGCAAATAAGTTGCGTTCAATGGTTTCGTCAAAGGGAGGTTGCAGGGAGTTCAATAGGTAGCTTCATCTATTTTGTTGTCGTATGCGAGAGTATTTGACCGCAGCTGTATAGGTATAAATATCAAGCAATATCGAATATTGAATGGGGATATCAGTTTTAGTGATGTGATGATCGTCCCGGAACTTATAAGAATCCGCATATAACTGCTCGGTCATAGAATCACTTTTAATAATTCGTGATCACATATAAAAAGCAGAAAAAAGATCCAAACAACACAACACATTGAGTTAGGAGTCTAGTGACCATGCAGAAGAAACTGCTTGCCACTTTAGTAGCTTCCCTTGTTGCCGGTCAGGCAATGGCCCTGGAAGTTTATAACGATGACGTTAACAGCCTGAGCATCGGCGGTAAGATCGGCGCTAAAACCATGAAGAGCAATGGTTCCGATGCTGAGATGAAAGATGCCAGCCCGCGTATCAACTTCAAGTACGCTCACAAGTTTTCCAGCGGCTGGACCGGTTCCGCTGTTGCTGAGTGGGGCTTCTACGCTGTTGACGGTGATCAGGACGACCAGTTCTTCAACCGTCTGGGTAACGTTGGCCTGAGCCACGACACCTACGGCGCCTTCACTGCGGGTAAAGCATGGTCCGTAACCTCTGACGTATCTGGCTGGACTGACCAGTTCGCCATCGGCGGTGGTAATGCTATGGGTGTTTACAGCGGTCGTACTGGTCTGGCAACTGATGCCGATGCTGGACATGACAATGGTGACACCGATGGTACTGCTCGTGCTGACGATGTAATCCAGTACCGCAACAGCTTTGGTGGTCTGAATGTTGGTATCCAGTACCAGTTGAAAGGTACCGGTGGTAAGACTCTGACTGGTGAATCCGGAACTCGTGACTCAAGCTATGGTGTTGCTCTGAGCTACGACCTGCCGATGGGTCTGTCTCTGGGTGCTACCTACAACGAAACCAAGTACGCTAACGTAGTAGATAATGTTCCTCCGACTCTTCCAACTAACACACCAGATTACAGTGGTTCTGACAAGTCTACCTCTGCTACCGTTGGTGCCAAGTACGAAAACGAAGCTCTCTACCTGGCAGCTACCTACGGTCAGTTCGAAAACAAGACGGCTGTAGTTAAAGGCACTCTGGACAAAGAATCTACCGGTATCGAACTGTACGGTAAGCTGGCCCTGCCTCAGGTTGTTGAAGGTTTCTACCTGCAGTCTGGTTTCAACCAGCTGACTGCTGACGACACCTACACTGGTGACAAGACTGACGCTCAGTTCTCTGATTACATGGTGGGCGCCATCTATGAAACTGGCCCAATGCAGTTCGCTTTCGAATACACCCGTGGCGAGAAAGTTGCTGCTGATGGCAGTAAAGATCTGGACGACACCTACGCTGTACAGGCTCTGTACTACTTCTAATCCACAGAAGCAGTCAGCTTGACACTACGCAGTATTTGAGGAGGCGTATTCGGCTTCCTCAGACGCTGTCAAAAAAGGCGAAGCCCTATCCGGGTTTCGCCTTTTTGTTTTTCAGAAAACCTGAATCAGGAAGCTAAAGCTTCCCCAAAACTCAGACAGAAAGCTCTACCGCCTCCCCATACTGCTCACTCAGACAGCGATTCAATACCTGCATAAACTCTTCACCGTTGCTGTCAGCAAGCCACTGCCCTTTGTCTTCATCGTAATCAAAGTGAAAGCCGCCACCTTTTGCGGCCAGCCATAATTGCAGCACGGGTGTCTGCCGACTCAGAATGACTTTGGAGTTATCTTCACAGGTCAGAGTGAGAATGCCTGCGGCGGTTTCATAATCAATATCCAGCTCTGCCTCTTCTATGGCGTCTTCAAGGGCGACCATCAGGTCGTCCAGGAGGTCATGGTACTCACTTTCGTTCATCAGTGTATCCGTCAGTTAGGGCTATCGCCGCAGTTTGATGCAGATTATACTCAGCGGTTGATCATTGCTGAAACAGCCATTTCAAAGAATGGCTGTTCTGTGGTGAGTGACTATCCACACAGCCCTGAGCGAATCGGCTCATGGTAAAAAGTACAAGGAGCCTTTCATGAGAGCCCTCATTGCCCTCATGTTCACCACTCTTCTGCTTGCCGGGTGCGGTCAGAAGGGAGATTTGTATCTTCCAAAGGATGGTGACACCCAGCAGTTGACACATAGCGGGTCAGAGTAATCAGTCTCCGGGGAGAGACAGACGACCGAAGCGCAGAGATGCCCCAAGCGCATAGATGCCTTAAGCCCATAAAAGTAGAATAATGCTCCCCAGAAATTTCATGATAGAGAGTAAGACAGTCTGATGGATTGGTTTCCCAGTCGTGACGGTGAGCTTTACGCTGAACAGGTTCCCGTGACTCGAATTGCCGAACAGTTTGGTACCCCAGCCTACATTTATTCCCGCAAAGGGTTTGAAGAAGGTTTTAAAGCCTATAAACAGGCGCTGGAGGGTTGGCCTCACCTGATTTGTTATGCCGTTAAAGCGAATAGCAATCTGGCGGTTCTGAATGTTCTGGCAAAACTGGGGGCAGGTTTTGACATCGTGTCTGTCGGTGAACTGGAGCGGGTCATGGCCGCCGGTGGTGAAGCCTCCAAAGTGGTGTTCTCCGGTGTCGGCAAACAGCGTCACGAAATCAGAAGGGCTCTGGAGCTGGGGATTCACTGCTTTAATATTGAGTCAGAAACAGAGCTGGAAAGAATCCAGCAAGAAGCCAAGGCCATGGGCAAAGTGGCCGCTGTTTCTGTCCGGGTGAATCCGGATGTTGATGCCCGAACCCACCCTTATATTTCTACGGGTCTGAAAGACAACAAATTCGGTATTGATATCAAGGCTGCGCCTGCCGTCTACCAGCGGGCGGCTGAGCTGCCGAATATTGAAGTGGTAGGCGTGGATTGTCATATCGGCTCTCAGCTGACGACCAAAGAACCGTTTATTGATGCTCTGGACCGTCTATTGCTGCTGGTTGACCAGCTTCGTGAGATGGATATTATCCTCAAACATCTGGATATTGGCGGTGGCTTGGGTATTTCCTATGAAGAGCACGAGCAGCCACCCACACCTTCAGAATACCTGAGTCAGGTGAGAGAGCATCTGGCCGCCAATGAGCACCACAAGCATCTGAAAATTGTGGTTGAGCCCGGACGATCGATTGCCGCACAGGCCGGAATGTTGGTCACCGGGATTGAGCTGATCAAACAATCTGACCACAAGGCCTTCACCGTGGTAGATGCGGCCATGAATGATCTGCTGCGCCCCTCTATCTATAGCGCCTGGCATGGTATTGAGCCGGTTGTCAGTAACAACGAGAGAGAGGAACTCCTGTGCGATGTGGTCGGTCCAATCTGTGAGACCGGAGATTTTCTGGGTAAAGACAGAAAGCTGAGAGTGGCTGAAGGCGATTTACTGGCGGTCCGCTCTGCCGGTGCCTATGGCTTTGGAATGAGTTCCAATTATAATTCCCGCTGTCGCCCTGCTGAAATAATGGTCGATGGTGATCAGGTATATCTGGTTCGTCGCCGGGAAAAACTGGCTGCCCAGTGGGCTGACGAAATACTGCTACCAGAGGGATAACTACTGCGCTATGTTGTTGCACTTTACAAAAATGCATGGTTTGGGCAATGACTTTATGGTTGTTGACAGGGTCACCCAGTCTATTCGCATTACCCCGGAAAAAATTCGCAGCCTGTCCGACCGGAATTTTGGCATTGGCTTTGATCAGTTGCTCATGGTTGAGCCGCCCACTGATCCGGATATGGATTTCCGTTATCGGATTTTCAATGCCGATGGCAGTGAGGTGGAGCAGTGTGGTAATGGTGCCCGTTGTTTTGCCCGTTTTGTCAGGGACAAGAAACTGATCGGGCGCGACACCATCAGAGTGCAAACCTCCGGTGGTAATATGGAACTCACCATCGAGGACAATGGTGATGTGACGGTGGACATGGGCGTTCCCGGGCTGGAGCCTCAGCAGATTCCGTTCAAGGCGTCGTCCACACAAACCACCTATGACCTGGATGTAGACGGAGAGAGTCTGACAGTCGGGGCGGTTTCCATGGGCAATCCTCATGCCGTGTGGCAAGTGGACGATATTAATCGGGCACCGGTTGAATCTATGGGCCCCAGGCTTGAAGGTCATAGTCGTTTTCCCAGACGTTGTAATGCCGGTTTTATGCAGGTACTGGATGCCGGAGAGATCAATCTCCGGGTTTATGAGCGGGGTGTGGGTGAAACCCTGGCCTGTGGTTCCGGTGCCTGTGCGGCGGTAGTAGCGGGTCGTTTGCAAGGGTTACTCAATGAAGAGGTTCGGGTTAATCTTCCGGGCGGCACTCTTCAGATTCGTTGGCCGGGAAAAGGTTGCTCGGTTATGATGACCGGGAGTGCTACCCGGGTATTTGAAGGACAAACACGGATATGACAGACTCGTCAACCAGTGATACAGCCCTGAGCAAGAGGAACGCTGGCGTAGCAAACCAGGCCACTTCTATAACGGCGGATCAGGTAATTCGGTACCTGAAAAGCCATCCTGACTTTTTTATGAATCAGGATGAACTGCTGCTGGATCTCAAAATCCCCCATGAAAGAGGGGTAGCGATTTCACTGGTTGAACGTCAGTTACAACTGTTACGGGAGCACAATCTTGAGTTGCGACGCAGGCTTGGCAAACTGGTGGATGTTGCCCGGGATAACGACCGTCTTTTTGAACAAACTCGCAAACTGGTGCTCGGTCTTCTGGAAAGTCAGGATCTTGAGCAGGCGACCGAAACACTCAAGGACGGTCTGGAGCAGGATTTTGAAATCGACTTTCATTCCCTGATTCTGTTTACCCGCCAACCAGCCAATCTTACCATTCGGGAAGAAGATCCCGGGACCGCGGATGAGATTCTGGGGGATCTGCTTTCGGGCTTCAGTGATAGACAATCTTCCGGCCAGAAAGTCATTTGTGGTCGAATGAGAACCCGTGAGCTGGAATTCCTGTTTCCGGAGCACCACGGGGAAATCGGTTCATTAGCCCTGGCACCGTTGAACTTTCCGGACAACGTCGGCATTCTCGCCCTGGGTAGCCGGGATGAAAATCATTTCCGTGCCTCCATGGGTAGCCTGTTCATTGGTTATCTCAGTGACGTCACCAGCCGTGTCGTAAGTCGTCTCATCTGAAGCAGACGCCAGCGCCGTTTATTCAGTCTGGTCAGACGGTTAATCATTGTTTGCAGCTTGCTGAGTGCTGAAAGGTTGTCTGCAGACAGGGCACGTTGTTATTCCGTTATGATACATCGCAATGGCGCATTCTCTATGAACTTTGTGGGAACAGGGCAATATCTGGCAGCCGCTGAAGGCATCTTCCAGGCAGATGCAGCACTCATCATGGCCTGAGTTTAGGCGGCATTTGTGATTGCCATCCAGCCTTTTGTCCAGGCAGACACCGCAAACATCACAGTGAAAGGATTTATCCGCGTGTATTCTACAAACACCGCATTTATCGCAGTGGAACGGTTTTTTTTCCATACTGGTGAAGTGTTTGCATTTTGCGCAGTAATATGTGCACATTTGCTCATCACATCCCGGGCATATCTGGGAGTTTTCTGTAATTTCTCCCTCATATCCACATAGAGAACACTTAAGCCGCATTGCATGAACAGCCCTGACTTCAATTTCACATGAATCCTCGTCTTCGTTATGACACCTTTGGCAGGGGAAATACCCCGGGCAGCAGGCAAAACCCACGTAGCAGAACCTTTGGTAATGTTTGCACACCGGCTTTCGGGATTCTTGCTGCGTTTGCTGTAACTCCTCATTCGACCAGAGTGACTGCTCATCGGATGGGTTGACCTGCACATTGTCGGTGTTCGGCTGATCATTCAACGGGCTTGCCGCCTCATTTTGGATGATCGTCTGCTGCTGGGAAGCACGACGTACTGTGTTATTACCAGGCATCAATGGATTACTGGTTGCTGTCATCTGATGGTATGCTTGATCGGTCTCATCGTACATTGAACGTTGTTGTATAAGCTTATCCTTCGTTATTTGAAGTTCTGCCTCCAAGCGTCTGCTGTCAGATTCGAAACACTCCACGCAGCCCCGTAACCCGTTATTATCTCTCTCTAACTCCTGATTCTTTATAGTTAACTCTTGATTCTCTGCACTTAAATGTTGCTTCTCTATAGTTAATTTTTGATTCTCTGTTATTAACGATTGAACCTGTGCAGTTAGCTCTTTAATTTGCTGCCTTTTTTTGTCTTCTCTTTCCCGGGCGATTTTATCCGGTTCAAATGCTATTCCATCCATGCGGTACTGATTTACAGCATGTTCTAACTTTTCCAAACTACGCTCTAAATTTTGAAGCTCATGGTCTTCGGGGTAGTCGCCTGTATTAAATGTATTTCCCGAAGTCATCAACGGAGGGGTAGTTCGTTCCCGAAAATCCCTCGTCTGTGCAGGTATAGCTGTTTGGGAATAAGGTTGCTCAACTAAAAGGGAACGATTGGTCGAATGTCTATTTAAGAAGTTTGGATTTACCCCCCGCGCTTCCCGGTCAGGTCGGTCTTGTGCCCGTTTGGTTTGATAATCAACATACGGAGGTAATGAAGATAATCGCTTTTGAGAAGAATCATTTGACCGATCAGCAAGGACTCGCTGCTTTGGTTTTGCTCCCTGCTGTAAGTATTTGTCATTGGATGGTTTAAGACTGTCGGAAGAGTCAGAAGCAATGTCGTGGCCATTTAATGGCTGGATGGAATCGGTGTATGCATTTCCATGGCTGGCCATTGTTTTGTTGGAGGTATGACCACTGTTGCTGATTGCAAGCTCTTGCAGCGAAGATTTTTGAAGTAAAGGTTCTTTTGATGAAGAGAAAGGTCGCAGCTGGATGACCAGACTATTTGAAAAGTGTACTAATGCATCGGAAGACGGGTGCTGCACAAATTGTTTTATGATCTCCAGAAAAGTGCCGGGAAATGTAAATGATTGTGAACGAGTCATAATATCACGGCATATGGCCAGGTCAGATATTTTCCCTAACACTTCAATAACAGGTCCAAATGGGTTTGCATAGAGCAGGAACAGTTGAACAAAGTATTCAGTGAAGCAAGACTTCTCAAAGTCTCCTATGGGTGGCTGTGTCCCGGATTGATTGACCTTATGGATTATGTCCTCAACAATCTTATACAAAATCCTCAGGTTGTTATTGCCAGGTTCGGGCATTGCCAGCCCAGCTGGAAGTATCTGTTGATGGGCAGTCGGAATGTCAAAGTCATTCAAGGTCCGTGTTTTATTGCTTGTGGCTTCTATCAGCTGTTTGATAAAACAGTTGCGCGATGAATTTTCTTTGAAAGAACGCTGCAGTTCCAGTGCCGCCTCAAGAGGCGTGACAGAATGACCTCTGTTGTTGGTGCCTGTCGTTTCCAGAAGCTGCAATCGATGAGGCATGTCTAGCTCATCCATTATTTGTCTCAGCAACAAAGCGGCATCGGGATGGTCGCTTTCAATGATCGCTATAAGTTGGTTCGCAAGTTCCTGAAGGTCTTGAGTCGGAGCATTCTTTTCGCTCTCCTCTCCATTGTCGTCTTTTCTCTTATCTCCACCACCCGTGTCTTTATCGCTTTCTCCCGGTGATCTGCTTTCCTGATCTTCAGGTTCAAATTTTTGCTCTTTTTGATGATCGTTATTTTCGTCCTTTGATTCTCTGTCTGGCAGCCTGTCAGAGTGTTCACCATCTTCATTACCCGCTTTTAAGCCACCAGCATGATGTGTCTTCAACGCTGTGCGCTCAAGAAATAGTTTTAAACAGCCAAGCTGCCACTGAAGGTTCTCGCTGAGCGGGCAAGAGCTGGAGGCACGCTGGAAGAGGGTGTTCCAGAAATGAACATCGGTCAGTTGCTCAATACTCAGGAAATCAAGCCAACTAACAGATATAACGGCTTCACTGGAAGAGCCATCGGCATTAACGCGTGTAATCTTCAAACGCGCCGGGGATGGCTGTGCCTCAAACGAGATAGAATCCTTGCCTGCGGACATCAGCCATGTAATGACGGGCTTCAGGACAAGCAGATCGATTTCGAATAATCCTGATGGCCAGCCACCTCTACCTCCCCGGGGTGGAGGGGGAAACGAATAGAAGAAGCCCCCGTTGCCGCCTCCGGGGAAATC
>NZ_JAHHPN010000174.1:0-19833 GCF_024606325.1 Endozoicomonas sp. ONNA1 | reverse complement strand
AAGAATGCTAAATCTCTATTGACTCACAAAAACGCATACCATTCTGGACAAAAAATCTGTAACTGGATAGTGATTGGGAAGGATGGTCAGCAACAGCCATGCGGAATGGTCTGCAAGAATACTTATGCCCTGGCGAATCACAAATACAGATACCACTCCGAACAACAAATCTGTGACGTAAGCGAGTTCGGGGAGGATGGTCTGCAACGGCCTTGCGGGAAAGTCTTCAAGAATGATCTGGCTCTGTTTTCTCACAAAAGCAAAGTTCACACCGGGCAAAAAATCTGTGACGTTAACGTTTTCAGGGAGGATGGCAGGAAGGAGCCATGCGGGAAGGTCTGTAAGAATAGTCGCGCCCTGTCGAGTCACAAAAGAATCGCTCACACCGGGAAACAAACCTGTGACCTTTCAATAGTCGGGAATTATGGCCAGTTGCGGCCATGCGGGAAAGTCTTCAAGAATGTTCTATCTCTGTCATCTCACAAAGGCAAAATTCACACCGGGCAAAAAACCTGTGACATGACAGTGATCGGGGAGGATGGTCAGGAGCAACCATGCGGGAAGATCTGCAAGCATGCTCAGGCTCTGGCAGATCACAAAATGAGACATCGAAAACGCATGCGCTTTTGTGTGGGCCAGGATAATGAACTCAGTCCTAAAGAGAGTAAATTAAGAAAGGGTAAATTAAGAAAGGGTAAAGTGAAATAAGTGTGATTAACCTGACTGCATAATTTGGGTGTCAGACCTCCAGAAAGGGAGTGATGCTGAATTCAAACAATAAGTGCAGCCTAAGGTTTGTGAGAGAAAAGTATGCTTGTTTTTTTGATTTAGCACCTTTCTGGTCTATTACTTTACTGACCTGTATTTATTCACTATAAAACAAGAATGGATGAATAGAATAATGAGACGATCATTTTTTGTTGTGCTGCTGTCGCTTCTTTTGTCGTCTGTCGTTTGTCGGGCAGAATCGTTGACAAGACATTTTGTTGTCGAGCATAAACAGACCAGTGAGAGCTTTTCTATAAAGCACAACCTGAATTCGTTGTTGGGCAATCCGACACACCTTGCCGACACAAACGACTATGCATGGGCAGTTTTGCCGTCTGATGACAAATCACACAGGCTTGATGGTTACACTTTAAAAACGACCTTTATTGAGTCCATTTCGTGGCAGTTGCTTTACGCCACCAATCTGCTGGTGGCTTATGAACTGTTCCTGACTACACATGACGCCGCTCTGAGCGGCAAAACTTATTCATGGATACCCGAAGAGGCGTTTGTCGCAGTCGGCTGGCTCATAAAAAGCTATTGGAACCCTGATTCAGTAATGTTTAACCCGAGGGATCAACTGAAGGCAAGTCAGGATGATCCGTTTGCGATCAACACTATGATGCTCCCCGGACAAAGCCAGCAACAAAGTGACCAACAAAACCCACCATCAGAATCATCCGGTCAGCAAACCCCGGGGGCAACTGCCCATGTTAGAGGCTCTGTCAAAAGACGCCTGTCTTCTGGTTCTGGCCGTGATAACGAAGGTTTTGAACAAGAGCAGCATACTTTGGGTTTAGAGTGTTACGTCGATTCCTGTCATGGCGTGTGTAAATTCCGAAAATTATCCAATAGTACAGAGTCAGCTGAAGAGCCGCCGAATTCTATAGAAAATCCCATAGAAAGTTCAACAGACCACACCACTCAGCATGCGATGGCAAAAACACAGCCCTCACGATCGCAGGCTAATGAGGTTGTGCCAGGCGTCATAGAGCACATGATTTATTTACAAGGAATTCTGACTGAAAACGATGTGCATTTTGGCGCGACAACACCTAACCCGGATATTCAGGTATTCGAGAATGCCATTCAATTACTTAAATATCTTCAACCCTGCGATATTTCAGTAGGTGAAGAAGTGAGTGACGGAAGGGACCCCTGTGGATGCTGTGATGGTAGTAGCGATACTTATTATCCTGTTTATTACAAGGGTGATGTGTTATTCACTGTCACTGAAACTAATAGTGAATCAAGGTTTCCAGAAGAATATACATCTGGGCAATGGGCAGATATTGCAACCAATAAGTTATTTGATGAACTCTATTTTGCTCCTGATGCGCCCGGTTACCTATCTGCAAAAAGTGAATTTGAGCAGTTAGCGAAACCAACTGGTCAGGTATATAAAAATTGATAAAGCACCGTTGAAAATCAGTGGTATCCAAAATCGAATAGCGGTTGTCTTTGATTATCTGTCAAGGCTTTGGTCGGTTCTGAAAACACCTCTTAAGAGTTTACATACGGCATTCTCAATATTAAGACGAGTGATGCCGTATATATTGAGCCGATTCATTGCTTTAGACGAAATAATCTATCCCAATTTCAGGTAAATCCAAGTTTTTTGTCTAGAATGATGTTTTTGTATCTATTTGATATCTTTATTTGAGCTTGGTTATTTACTATGAAGAGCATGTGTTGTGTCTTTATTTTGGCTAGCATTTTTTTGTCAGCTGGCAGCCAGGCTGCAATTCCTTACGCTTCATCATTGGTTTCTGGCGGCGGTGCCGATGTGATTCTTTCTTCTTTTTTATCTGACCGCATTCGTTTGCCTCAGTCTAAGGTTGTTCCGTTGTTACTGTTAGAGAAAGGAAAAAAAGGTTTGACAATCAGTTCCCCTGTTTCTGAAGGGGAAGGACTACAGCCAGACAAAGGAACAGTTTTTACTGGCTATTCGTTTGAGTTGAACCTCTATGGTAATGAAAACAAGAAACAGACCAAAACGGGCAGTCAATCTCAGTCATCGAAGCAGGGGCGACAAAGCGAAAAACAGCCTCATAAAAAACAGCCTCATAAAAGGCAAGGTGGTTCTGGCTCTTCAGGTTCCTCTGGCACTGGTGCAGCAACGGCTTCTGGAAACGATGAGAGTCGTGCCAGGCATCTTGAAAAACTGAAAGAAATACTGAAGGCCGCTGAAAAGTCATTGAAAACGATGGATCAGAAAAAAAATATTGATGATTTTAAGGCAGAATTGCGAGAGTTGTATGAGCAGAATCCCGGTATTTTAGAAGAAAAGGGCTCCCTGGAGAACTCGGAATACCGTTGGAAAGGGGTTCTGAAACTACTTGAGCTTTATTTTCCCGAAAAGCTGGAAACAGGTGAAATGACGCATATTTTACTTGAGTATCCCGAGTTTAAGAGAGTGCCAGAAATTTATATCAGATCATTTGCCAAAGCAGTACTTCCTGACCTTGAGTTACCTGAAGGGCTGCCCAAATACGAGCTGCTTGACAGGGTTCTGGATGCTGCCAGCCCGGAGATTATAAGGCTCATGCATGCTTATCTTGGTTTTCCACAGTGTCTTCACCAGTTGGTTTCGTTATTTGTAACCCAGTTGCCATTAATGGCAGCACAAAAACCAAAAAACTATATTTTTCAGGTTAAAACAGGTCACGTTAGTGTTGTTTCTATCAGGAGAAATAGCAGGGGGCATTTTCAGGTTTTTTTTGCTGATAGTTTAACTGTTTTTAAGCAGTACCATGCAGACAAAACTTATTCACCCCTGCCGCATTTTGTCGGTTTGGCGTTAATACTGGCGATAAAGTATCACGGTTTTACTGATTCCCAGTTTTTCTTTCTGCCTCCTCGACAAGCCGGTGGTTTTGGCTGTGAGTCATTTGCGTTGCACGATCTGGAAACATTGTTGGAGTCCCCTGTGTTGTCCGAAAACGGTTATTATGCGGATGAAGAACCTCTTACCAAAGACAATATGTTGAGCTTTTATTCGCAAATAATGTACCTGGAGGGGTCTGAACAACCCGGGCAATTGGTCATCAATGGTGAGCGCACGAACTATGCCGAAACACTGGACAAGTCTGCCTTTGATACGTATGACCTGGACTTCTTAATTCTTATGTCTCTCGGAACCTGGCAGAAATCAGGGCTGGAGTCAGATTTGGTTAAGTTGCATCAGTTGTGCCAGTTTCCTTCGAGGTTTGCACATCTGACTCAAGGGCAGCAAAACCTGGAGCGGTTGTTGGAGAATTTTCCTGAAGAATGCCAAAAGGAGGTGAATCAGATAATCGACGAGACTCGGGGCCTGTTAACCGTCAATGATGGAACCTGTCGTAACAATGTTAATCTGGCCGCTACTCTGCTGTGGATGAAAATGAATATTGATTTGCTGGATATGAATCGCCCCGGGCAGGAAAAATAGAACAGTGAGGACAGGGCTTGCAGAAAATCGGACCGATACGAAACACTACACAGCTACGCCAAAGTAGAATCCTTCGGGAGTATGGGTTGACTCTGTCTTGCATCGTCAAGATCACTGGTTTGAAGGCAAGTGAGAAAAACCATTGCCATGAAATTCTGCTATTAGAATTGAGGGTTAATAAAAAGCCCTGATGGCTTCTGAGGGCTCATCAGGGCTGTTTGCAAGCTGGTGGAGGCGGCGGGAATTGAACCCGCGTCCGCCGATTCTCCGCCTTCGGCTCTACATGTTTAGATTCCGTTTTTAGGCTAACGCAGAACGACCCAACGGTCAGGGTGACACTGCGCGATCCTGAAAAGTTTAACCTGTCAGCCCCAGGCAGACATCAAGGCGATCCTGTTTTCAATAGCGGTCATTTCCAGCCAACAGGCAAGTCGGAGTGACCGGGAGGAGGCAGGTATTAAGCTGCCATAGCTCCTTGGAAGTTGTCTTCGTTAGCAACTAAAAGGTTGTAGTGTTTTGATTTACGAGAATCACTACATTCTCGACATGCACCTAAGGTTTCGTAACCGTCGTCGAATCCAGATCGCCCCCAGAGAAACCTGAGACTAATTATTCAAAAAGTGGCATAGAAGTCAACCCGTTATTTATACCCGGGATGCTTATAAAAAGACATCTGTCATGTAGTTAGCCTCGGTGCATAACCCGCTGCTTTTCGATATTCCATTCGCGCTCTTTAGTGGCAGCACGCTTGTCGAACTCTTTCTTACCACGGGCAAGGGCTACCTGGCATTTGACCAGATGACCTTTCCAGTACAGCTTGGTAGCGATACAAGTATGACCTTTCTGTTGAGTCTCCGAGAACAGCTTGGCTAACTCTCTTCTGTGCAACAGCAGTTTCCGGTCGCGCAGAGGATCAGCCATCACATGGGTGGATGCTGTATCCAGTGGTGTTATCTGGGCACCAATCAACCAGGCTTCGCCATCTTTGAGTAGAACGTAGCTGTCAACCAGTTGCACTTTACCCATGCGAAGGCTCTTGACTTCCCAGCCTGCCAGTGAAAGCCCTGCTTCAAATGACTCATCAATGTGGTAGTCATGACGGGCTTTTTTGTTGACGACAATGGAAGAGTCGCCTTTACCGCTTTTTTTCGATCTTTTAGCCATGCGCGGATTATAACGTGGATAGCGTATAAAACCAGTCGTTGCTTATGACAGTTACTCATTCAGGCTCCTGACGGTTTTTCGTATTTGTTCAGGGCTTCTTTTCTTTAGGTTAAATGTTCTGGGTTGTAAATTATTTTGGGGGATATTTCTTTTTTTGTGGTGATTGTAGGAAAAAGTGGTTGAGGTGAGAAATGAAACCGATACAATGCTCAGCGTCGCCCTCATGCTCCAGTGAAAGCTTTATGGTAGCTGCTTTATTCGGTGTTGAGTGGGCTGTTATTTGTGCCCCTGGCTGTAATAATGACTCTACTCTCTTCTTCAAGCTGGTTGTCGTTTGAGCTCCTTTTCCTGATTGTCTGATTCGAGACTGAATAGCCCGGGCGGCTTGCAATAAAATGCAGTGTTGTTCGAAGTATCTTTGCAGCACTCTGCATGAAGGTTTCACTCGATAAGAATTTTGCTGTACATCATTGAGGAGTCTCATGTCAGGACAAAACCCGACAACCGCGCGCAAAACCTGGAACAACCGTTGGACATTTATGCTGGCTGCCGCCGGATCTGCCATTGGTCTGGGTAATATCTGGAAATTCCCGTACATTGCTGGCCAATACGGTGGTGGCGCCTTCGTATTGGTTTATCTGCTGTGTATCGCGCTGGTAGGTATACCGTTGTTGATGGCTGAAACGGCCATTGGTCGTTCGGCTCGCCTTAGCCCACTGAATGCTATCCGTAAATTGACCAGTGATGCAGGAGTGTTCCGTGGCTGGGAAGTGATTGGCTGGATGGGTATGGCCACCGGTTTCATTATTCTGACCTTTTACAGTGTGGTGGCTGGCTGGGCGCTGTCATACGCCTGGGATCTTCTGACAGGTGTTTTCAATGGTATGACGGCTGATCAGATTGGTGGTGAGTTTGAAGCTCTGACTGCCTCTGCACCAAGACAAATTTTATGGCACACCCTGTTTATGGTGGTCACAGTACTGATCACCGCTCGTGGTGTTCATAAAGGTCTGGAAAAAGGTCTGCAGGTTATGATGCCAACCCTGTTCCTGCTGCTGTTTGCCATGCTGGGTTACAGTGTTTTGGTTACCGGTGAATTCATGCGTGGTTTCCACTTCATGTTCGATGTGGATTTCAGCAAGATTACCGGCGAAGCAGTTGTAGCGGCTATGGGTCAGGCCTTCTTTACCTTGAGTCTGGGGATGTGTGCCCTGATGGCATACGGTGCCTACATGCCCGCCAACAACTCTATTCCACGTACCGCAGTGAATGTTGCATTCCTCGATACTCTGATGGCCATCATCTCTGGCCTGATCGTGTTCCCGATTGTTTACGCTCATGGTCTTGAACCTTCTGCCGGGCCCGGTCTGCTGTTTGTTTCCCTGACCTCTGCTTTCGCCAATATCACCGGCGGATCGATTCTGGGCTTCATATTCTTCATGCTGGTCAGTATCGCTGCCCTGAGTTCAGCCATCTCCCTTATTGAACCTTCTCTGGCCTGGGTGACTGAGCGCTTCGGCATCAATCGTGTACTGGCGACCTGGCTGATCGGTGGTGCTATCTGGCTGGTAGGTCTGGGCTCTGTGTTCTCCTTTAACATCTGGGCTGACGTCAAGTTCTTCGACAAGACCATCTTTGATCTGGCCGATTACATGACCAGCGTCTTGCTGTTGCCTCTGGGTGGTGCTCTGACAGCGATCTTTGCTGGCTGGGTTCTGAAGCGTTCTGTTATGTCCAACGAAATGGCTATGAGTGTAGGTCTGATCAATCTGTGGCGCTTTGCGATCCGTTTTATTGTGCCTGTAGCGGTAGCTTTGATTCTGTACACAGCGCTGAAATGATTTGAGCTCATTTAAATCATAATCGGTATAGGGCGTAGCCTTTAAGCTACGCTCCTCCTCCGCGGCATTGCGAGCCCCGAGTATTTTCCCTGTACGGCTCTGAAGGCAATAGCTTTCACAATATGTTATGCTCGCTGGCCCTTGTCTTATAAATTTGCACTGCGTCATGCCAAGAGTTTCCCGTTCAGCCCTGATCATGCAGCCAGTAGAAAAAATGTATCCACTGGTGGCTGATGTTGAAGGTTATCCTCAGTTTTTGCCCTGGTGTTCAGGAGCCAAAATACTCAGGCAGGAAGGAGAGGTATTGGAAGCCGCTCTTGAGCTGTCCAAAGGAAACCTGGGCTATGAGTTTTCCACAAGGAACCGAATGGTGGAAAACCAGTCTATTGAAATGTCATTGCTGAAGGGGCCCTTTTCAAAGCTGAATGGGGTCTGGACATTCAAGCCGCTGGGTCATGGAGGCTGCAAGGTGTCACTGGAGCTGGATTTCGAAATATCCAACCCATTGCTGAGAGCTACAGTCGGTGCAGTGTTCAACAAGGCAATGAATAAAATGGTTGACGCCTTCTGTCAGAGAGCGGAGCAGCTTTATGGCTGAAAACAATAGCCGGTCCGAGCCGGAAGAACACTCCAGAGTCAGTATTGAAGTGGCTTACGCCCTGCCGGATGATTACCGGATTCTGACCCTTGAGGTTAAAGAAGGTACATCAGTACTTGATGCCGCCAGACAATCTGGCATGAAGTCGATCTTTTCTGAGATTGATTGGGACTCTGTTAAACTGGGCATTTTTGGCAAGGCAGTTATCAGGCCGACCGATCAGGCTGTGAGAGAGGGTGACCGGATAGAAATCTATCGCCCGCTGATTGCTGATCCGAAAGAAGTACGCAAGATGCGTGCAGAGAAAGCAAAACTCAAGAAAGAAGCAGTTGCATCCTGAGGGTGAACTGCTTTGCAGTCAGCAGAGCTGTTTAAGGTGTTACCCCTGTACCGGGACGAAAGTCTCCTTCAATAGAGGAAAGCCTGTCGTCTTTGAAGAAGATGGTGAGGGTTTGTTGGGTGCGCTGTTCGCCACCGGGCTGAAGGCTGGAAATATAGTCCCAGCGATCCCGATTGAAGGTGTCCTCCATAAGGGGGGTGCCCATAACATACTGGACTTGGTTACGGGTCATTCCCGGACGGAGCTGGTCTACCATTTCCTGAGTAATGACATTACCCTGCTGGATGTCGACCTTGTAAACACCGGGGAAGCTGATGAGTTTGGAGCCACCGTCTGTTGAACTGGCACACCCAGCCAGGAGAGCAGCGGCAGCGAGAAAAATTGTGGTCAGGGCTGGACGTTTTTGCATCGGTTTCAGACTTCCACTATCTTCTTCGAAAATGAATGTTCGGCTTAAAAATGTGATAATAGCAGGGATTACCTGCTAAATGCTAAGGGTTAGGTAAACGTGTTGGAAAATCAAGAGTTGCGCAAAGCGGGTCTGAAGGTCACGCTGCCTCGTGTCAAAATTCTTCAGATTCTTGAAAGCTCTCAGGGCCTTCATATGAGTGCCGAGGATGTCTACAAGGCTCTCCTTGATGCAGAAGAAGATGTCGGTCTGGCCACCGTCTACCGGGTGCTGACCCAGTTTGAAGGGGCCGGTCTGGTCATCAGGCACAACTTTGACAGTGGGCACTCCGTGTTCGAGCTGGCAAGGGGTGAACATCACGATCATATGGTTTGTATGGAAAGCGGTGAGATCATTGAGTTTATCGATGAAGATATTGAGCGTCGTCAAAAGGAGATTGCCGACAAGCACGGTTACGAGATTGTTGACCACAATCTGGTGTTATACGTGAAACCAAAAGAAAAGTCCTGACTTTTTCTGAAATACGTCTTCCCAAAAAGCCGGTCACAGTGTATCGGCTTTTTTTCTCTTTCATTCTGCGGAATACTTCACTGCCTGCCAATACTGATGCGTTTTATGGGTGTTTGAGAGGTAATAAGACGACAAGTACTGAATGATAGTAAGTCTCCCCAAGCTGCCGCTGCCACGTAAGCCCGTTGCTGTTAAAGCAACGGTGGGGATTGCTGTGATGAATCGGGCTTTCCACTGCAAGGTGGACCTGCGCTCCAGCATCAACGAGGAATCCCCGGTATGGTATTATCAGCCCGGGTCTTTAATGACTGGCAAACAGGCCAGGGAGACTTGACCGGGATTATATCGGTTCTGAGGTACAAGTCTGTAGGTTTTTTTTGCTATTGATCTTTTGACCGATAGCTCCATTGGTTTTTTACCAACGATGGCTCTTCAGGCCAGGGGGTCAGTGGATTTAGCTTTCGATTAGCATTAGCGCCTGATCCAGCTTGCCAAGCATCTGTTTGATCTGTTTCTGAGCATCTGAATTGTCGGTCAGGCTTTGCTGCCTGCTCTGAAGCAGTTCATAGCTGATGTTCAATGCTGCCATGACTGCGATACGCTCTGTACCAATTACGCCACCCGCACGGATTTGTCTCATTTGTTCGTTTAAATGCTGAGCTGCCTGATGAAGATTAGCTTCTTCCTGTTTGGGGCAGCTGACCAGGTATTCCTTGTCCAGAATACTGACGGTGGTGGTGGATGGACTGTCCATTAGGATTCATGCTCCAGAGTGCGCAGGCGGTTGATCATGGCTTCGACCTTGCTGCGTGCGACATCATTCTTCTCCATCAGTTTCGCGCGCTCTGCCAGCCAGGTGTGCTCCTTGGCGCGCAGTAAGCGGTTTTCTTTTTTCAGTTTCAGGCTGATGGCTACCAGATCGTCAATTTTCTGGTTCAGGGTTGCGAGTTCGTGGTCGTTCATAGGTTCCGGAACCGTGCTATTGGATCTACTATAGCGGCTGTAAGTACACAGAACAATGCCTTTGCGATTTGCCCAAACGATAAATCTGATACACTCACACACCATCGGGTTTTCACAGAGCCTCTGGGATCTGGTTTTCAATCCACCCTGTTATTGATTGGTTGTTCCATGATCAATGGGTTCTTTCCAGTAAGGCTTTCAAGGTAATTGTAATGACAAATAGTGATGCGGCCTCAGACGTTGTCGCCTTTAATGAGTTGGCTGATCGTCTGGTTGAGCTGGGCGGTGACAGTCATCCTTCTGAACTTCATGGTATTCTCTGTGGCACGTTTGCTGCGGGCAGTCAGCCCGGCGTAGAAACCTGGTTCCGTCAAGTATCTGCTATGTTGGATGATCAGGAGTTGGACAGCCGTTTCCAGGATCTCCTGCTGCGCATGTATCAGGGAACATTGCAGAAGCTGGATCAATCAGACTTTTCTATTGCTCTGCTTCTGCCTGATGACGACGAAGCCCTGGAGCAAAGAACTGAAGCGTTGGGTTATTGGTGTCAGGGATTTCTGTTCGGATTCGGCGAAGTCATTGGAAGCAAGCCACTGAGTCAGGAAGTAGAAGGGGTTCTGGGAGATTTCTCGGAAATTGCCCAGATCCAGCCTGAAGCGGATGACAGTGATGAGTCTGAACGTTTGTTTATAGAAGTCAGTGAGTACGTTCGAATGAATCTTTTAACCATTTTTTCAGCGGTGGCCGTCCCGGAAAAATCGAAAAAGCGCAACACAAAAACCATTCATTGACATCGCAAAGACTACCGTTGTTCTGTTTAGCGATGAGTGTTTTCACCGTAGAAAGGAGAGAGAGATGACCGGGAAGTATGATGTCCTGATCATTGGTGGTGGGCTGGTGGGTGCCAGTCTGCTGTGTGCTCTGGAGTCTGCGATCAATCAACATGGGCTGAAAGTAGCGATGGTTGAGACGCACGCAATCGATGAAGCAGGGGATACACCGACCAACGCTCCACCCAACTCTCCACCCAGCTATGATGCCAGAGCCTCGGCACTCTCTTATGGTACCCGGCTGATCTACGATGAACTCGGACTCTGGCCTGATCTGGATCCGTTTGCCACAGCTATTCTGGATATTCAGGTCTCTGATCGAGGGCATTTTGGTGCCACCCGTCTTAATCATCAGCAAGAAAGCGTACCTGCCCTGGGGTATGTGGTTGAAAATTATCGACTGGGTGAAGTGCTGCTCAAAAGACTGAAAAGTTATCGTGATCAGGGGAGGGTTGAAGTCTTGAGTCCGGCACAGGTTCAATCTTTACAGCCTTTGCCTGACTCAGAAATGAAAGTGGTTATCAGGCAGAGGGAAGAATTTGTTGAGAAAGTGGCATCTCTGGTGGTCCTTGCCGATGGAGGTCGTTCCCGGTTGATGGAAAAACTGGGTATTTCACGTAAACACTATGACTACGAACAACATGCACTGGTTGCCAATGTTTCCCTTGATAAGCCGCACAACGGAGTAGCCTATGAACGATTTGCCGGAAGAGGGCCCATGGCTTTGCTTCCTCTCTGTGCTGATCGTTCAGCACTGGTCTGGACTGTGCCTACTGATGAAATAGACGACAGAATTTCTATGGATGATGAAACTTTCCTGTCCACTTTGCAGGAAAAATTTGGTTATCGTGCTGGCGGGTTTACCAAAGTCGGGATGCGTGAAAGTTATCCTCTGACTCTCAGCGTTGCCCGTGAGCAAGTCAGGCCTGGTCTGGTCGTTCTGGGTAATGCAGCTCACTCTATGCACCCTGTCGCAGGTCAGGGATATAATCTGGCCATCAGGGATACAATGGCCCTGGCCGGGAATATTACTGAGTCGCTCAGACAGGCTATTGCCCCGGGCAGTCTGTCCCGTTTGCTTCAATATGTCGAAGAACAGAAGAGCGATCAGAAGATGACTTTGGACTTCTGTGACGGTCTGGTGAAATTGTTTTCCCGACAGGAGCTGCCGGTGATTCTGGCCAGAAACCTTGGCTTAAGCTGTCTGGATATGAGCCGGGAATTAAAAGGTCGGTTTGCCAGAAAGGCGATGGGTTTCTAATCCTCAAAAGCCATGAACACGAAAAAAACAGTATCAGGAGGAGATCTCGGTTGAAGTCATTTGATCTGGTGATTGCCGGTGGTGGCATGGTTGGGGTGTCTCTGGCTCTGTCGCTGTCAAAAGCAGACTTGAAAATAGCGTTGGTTGATCAACAGTCGCTTTCGACTCCGGCGTTTTCTCCTGACAGTCCCTACGCACCCAGGGTCAGTGCCCTGACTGAAGCCTCCTCCCGATTATTTCGGCGACTGGGCGCATGGGATATTATGACCTCTCAGCGTGTTATGCCCTATCAGCACATGTATGTCTGGGACAGCGAAGGAACGGGTGAGATCGCGTTTGATGCCAGGTCGGTGGGTTTCAAGACGCTCGGAAGCATCGTTGAGAACGATGTGATTCGTCATGCGCTTCTGAAGCAGTTGGCGCAAACAGATATTGAGTGCTTTCCCAGTCAGTCAACCATTATCTACGAGTTGGGTGACCCCTGTCAGGTTCAGCTCGATAATGAAAAGATAGCAGCTCGTCTGCTGGTGGCTGCCGATGGTGCCGAGTCCACTCTGAGGAAGCGGTCGGGTATTCCTTCCAATCAGAAGGACTATCTCCATCATGCAGTGGTCACCACAGTCGAAACAGAGCAATATCATCGGGACACTGCCTGGCAGGTCTTCCTGAACACCGGGCCTTTAGCGTTTCTGCCTCTGCCCAGCCGGGGAGATAAGCACTACTGCTCTATTGTTTGGTCATTAGTTCCAGATAAGGCCGATGAAGTTCTGTCTCTGGATGATGAGGCTTTTTGTCAGGCTATAGAACTTGCTTTTGAATCCAGACTAGGGAAAGTGCTTTCAGCCGACCCCCGGTTTCGCTTTCCTCTCAGGCAGCGCTATGCCCGCCAATATCATCGAAATCGAATTGTGCTGGCAGGCGATGCGGCCCATACCATTCATCCTCTGGCCGGTCAGGGTGTGAACCTTGGATTGCAGGATGTGGAGGTTCTCTCTGAAGAAATCTTGCGAGCGGTTGAGCGTGGCGATGATTTTTCTGCCAGTCATATTCTGAATCGGTATGAGCGCAAAAGGATGGGTAGTAATCTGTTGATGATGAAATCCATGGAGGGCTTGCAAAACCTCTTTGCCGCTGACGATATCGGTATTCGCTGGCTAAGGAATACAGGACTGAAGTGGACAAATAGCCTGCCTCTTGTCAAAGACATGTTGATCAAACATGCCATGGGCGTCTGATACTTACTTCAATCCATTCATATTTTCTAAACAGATGTCACTTTTCTTTCTATTCTCTGTTGTTTGATTCTTTAATTAATCAATCGGGAATATAGAATGAAAAAGTGGCTTCTCGTTTGGGGCGTATTGTGTTTTTCAATGACGCTTCTGGTTCAGGCTCAGCCAGAGTCTGGGGACTATCAAGATTATGTTGTCACACTGGTTCGTCATGGGGATCGCAGTCCAAGTAGTCCATTAAATCCCAAACTCTGGCCTATCGGACCCGGTGAGATGACAGACACTGGTTTAAAACAGTGTTATGAAGCGGGTAAACATTTCAGGCGCACTCAACTCCCTGCCGGTTTTCCTTCCCGATGGAACCCAGAGCTCAGTTATCATCAGGCCCGGGGCCTGGACAGAACCATCCAGTGTGCCACCACGATGCTTCAGGCTATCTATCCTGACAGTCTGAAAACAGGCTCAGGCAATGAGTTTGCAATTGTCCCACCGGTTTATGCTGCTCTACCGCAAGACGATTATCTGCTCGGATTTACTCAATCCTGCACTGGATTCAGAGCGCTGATCGCTGATATGCAAAAGAGCCCTTTGTGGCAAAAGAAGTTAGAAGAATTGGGGCTCGACAAGATCAGGCTCTGGGCAAAAGAGTCCGGGCAACAGCGAGCACCATCGCTTCACGCCATTATAGGCCTTGCCGATGCATTGAATGTCAGAAAGCTTCACAACATTCCTCTGCCAGAGTTCCTGAGTCCTCAGGATGAGCAGCAGCTTCTGGATCTGATAGATTGGTTTATGGCTCAAATAGTTAAAGACAGGCGTATGGTTCAGCTGGCCAGCCAGCATCTTATGAAGGCTATTGATCAACGCTATCAGCAGCATCAGACCTGTCTTGAAAACGGCAAAACTTCCTGTGAGTACTTCTATCTTTTAGCGGTCAGTGACACCAATATACTGGCTCTGTTGAGTGCTCTTGGAAGCCCGAGAGAGTTCAATGTTCCCTATACCAGTATGTTGACCCTGCGCTTTTCAGCCTCAAATAAGACTGTTCAAGCCTCATTGAATAACGAACCCCTGACACTGTCCTGTGGGACGACATGCTCTCTTGAACAATGGGGTCAGCTGGTCGCTTCTTTACAAGGCTCTGACTGGACGGAATTGTGCCAGCTGAAGGAGCCTGCGGCTCATTCAACAATTTCTCTTGATATATCCACAGGAACTAAAGAAGAAAAATAACGATTTTTCTGAACTATATTTAATCAGCTCCGTCTAATGATATTAATAACGCAGAATTTTGTCAGGAGCCTCTGGAACTTAAGACATGACAATCCTGGCAGCTAATAGTTCTGTCATGTTGAACATTAGAAGTACCCCTTGGGAAGGAGAAATGAATGCGTAGGTCAGTGCACGCAGGTGTCGTACCTGTTTTTTTATTATTTTTACTGCTTCAGGGTTGCGGCAAGCAACAGGAATGTCCGAAGGTAGCCCCATCAACGGGAGAGTCTGCCCGTCCGGTTGCTGAAGAAGAAGCTTATGATTGTACCACTGTTGATACCACTGATGCGCTCAAGCAGACATGGTGTGAGGCACGTGGAGCCTTTGATAAGAGTTCACTGGCTGGTAATGTTGCCAACTTTGGCAATTATCTGAAAGGTTACCGTCAGGGTGTTAACGATGCTCGCCTTGCTGAAACCAGTCAGGTCTCTCGAGAGGCCTTGGAAGGAAGGGCTGAAAAGCCTGATGAAGCGGGCTATCGTGCAGGGTATCAGCAAGTGGTTGATGCTCTGGGTATTATTGAATACCACTGCAGCGACGGCGAAAAAGCCAGTGAATATAAGGATCGCTGGTGTGAGGCTGACGATGCCTATCGCATTGCCAGCGTTGGCAGCAGCGATAACCCTTTCCTGAGAGGGCGCTTTATTGACGGTTATATGGCCGGCGGTCGTGTCGCTCTGACCGTTCCTACTTCCATGGAAGCTTTCTTCAGTGGCGAAAACCCTGAAGGAAAGCAGTCTGCTATTCACAAGCAGGAAGGCGATGATGTTGAACCTACTGAGCAGGCTTTCTATCGCGGCTTTGATGAAGGCTACAAGGCGATGATTGCCAGTATCAGAGAGTCCATCAACGAGGTGATGCAGCAAATGCAGGTGCCCAACAACATGGAAATGCCAGAAGGTTTAATGCCTCCTCCACCCAATCAGTAAGCTGTAAATGACCTTTGTTGAGGCAAGAAGTCCGGTTATTTTTAATGACCGGACATTCTTATTGAATGAGTTGATTTTGCTAAAATGATACACATCTGGTCACTGGCTCTGAGCCAGATGGCCCTTCGGCCAATATCACTTGATTGAACATGAGGAATGGAGTCCAGAATGAATAAGGCCACCTTCTCTATCAGTCTGAATTCTCAGCAGGTATTACAGTATTATCAGGGCAAAAAGAACCGTGTTCAGGTCAATACCCGTGAGGGTTTTAGCATGAGCATTCCCTACGACGTCCTTCTCAAATTTGTTAGCCGTGAAGGTGTTCATGGTACTTTTGAAATCTCTTATGGATCGGACGGCAAGCTGGGAGAGCTTCGAAAGATTGGCTGAGCCTCTTTTCTGATTCTTTGTTGTATCCGTTTCGTCAATGTGCTGGCATATCTGTGCCAGCACACACTTCCTTAAGGATATTGGCCAGAGACTTTACGGCTGGCCCCGCATAATCCTGATCAGTGTAAATCAAGTATATCTCGTGGCGTCGGGAGCCATGAGGCTTAAGGTTTAAAGGTTTCAACACACCAGAGTCCATTTCCTGCTCTACGTGAGCGGTTGGCAGCCAGGCAAACCCCAGCCCCTGTGAAATCATTCTTACCGATGTGCTGATATGGCTGACGGTCCAGCGTTCTGTTGCTTCCAGCCATCCGGCATCCACTCTTTTGATGCCCGAGTCCCTGATGACAATCTGGCGGTGCTGTCTGAGGTCATCCAGGCTCAGAGGCCTGTCTAGCTGGTGCAACGGGTGATCCTTGTGAGCAACCGCCTTGAATGTAACTTTCATTAAAGGCTCTCCCATAAAACCCTGTGGCACGAGGCCACTGATCACCAGGTCTGCTTGACCGGTGGCCAACATGTCGGTAGTACCTGAAAGTGCCGTTTCTACCAGCTCAATATGGGTTTGCTGGCACTCTGATGACAGTCTTTTCAGACAGGTCGAGAGCAACTGGGGTGGAAAGATGACATCAACTCCCAGTGTGATGCGGCCTTCCCAGTCTTGGGACAGACTGTCAGCAACCTTTTCGATCGCATCGGACTCTTTCAGCAGGGACCGGGAGCGCCTGATCAGCACTTTTCCAGCTTCCGTTAATTCTGCCTTCCTGCCTTTGATGACCAGTATTTCAACATCAAGCTGCTGCTGCAGCTTATTTACGGCATAGCTGACGGTTGACTGGCTCTTGTGAAGGGCTTCTGCGGCTTGTGCGAAACCGCCATGTTCAACGACGGCATGGAGCATTCGCCATTGTTCAAGGGTGACTTTGGCCATGGATGATGAACTTTTGATCTAATAATTCGATATTTATAAGGGATATTTTGCGCTTTTTATTCGTAAAAATCGATATTAAATTAAGCTTAACCAAAGCAATCTAATAAACCGGAGATCATTATGAGCACCATCCTGCAAATCGATTCCAGTCTGTTTGGCTCAGAAGGACAGTCAGGGCAATTGGCCAGACAGTTTGTTGAAAAATACACCCGGAACCACACTGTGGAAAAGGTAATCTATCGTGATCTGGTGTCAGAACCGATTCCTCACCTGACAGCAGAAAGTTTTCAAGGCTTCAGCCTGTCAGAAGAAGAGCGCAATGAAAACCAGAAGTATATAGCCAGCTTGTCAGATCGTTTGATCAGAGAGTTGAATGAAGCCGATGTACTGGTGCTGGGATTGCCTCTCTACAACTTTACCATGCCATCAACCCTGAAGACTTACTTTGACCATATTGCCCGGGCAGGCATCACTTTCCGCTACACCGAACAGGGACCGCAGGGGCTTTTGAATGGCAAAAAGGCCTATATCCTGGCGGCCAGAGGGGGTGAGTATCAGGGTACACCCATGGATACACAAACCGCACTGATCAAGCATTTCCTTGGTTTTATCGGGATTACGGATGTCGAGTTCATCTATGCAGAAGGGCTCGCCAAAAGTGGCGACGCAAGAGAAGTCGCGCTGGGTAAAGCTGCAGAAAGAATAGATCAACTGGTGGCATAAAGTGATGCAAGCAAGAGGTTTGATCGAACTCGTACCCGCCCGTCCGGCTTCAGACGGAGCCGGAGTGAAACTCAAGAGAGTCATGGGGTCAGGGCAGCATAAGCTCATGGATCCCTTTTTGATGCTGGACGAAATCAGAGCTGACGGCTCTGGCGACCTGGGTGCCGGATTTCCGGCTCATCCTCACCGAGGCATCGAGACGGTGTCGTATATGAAAATGGGAGGATTCAGGCATGAAGATCATCTGGGTAACCAAAGGTCTATAAAGTCAGGTGGTGTTCAGTGGATGAAGTCTGGAAAGGGAATCGTTCATTCAGAGATGCCTGTTCTTGAAAATGATCAGCTGCATGGTTTCCAGATCTGGTTGAATATGCCCGCAGCCCGGAAAATGAGTGATCCTGAGTATCTTGATATCAGTGTGGAGAATTTCCCTGTACTGTCGTTTGAAGGTTGGTCTGCCAGATTGCTGCTGGGTGAAGTAGAGATTGATGGTCGTCAATTATCCGCACCACTGAAAAGAGAGGTAACGGATGCGCTGTTATTGGATGTATCGCTGAAAGCGGGCAGCACTATCAAGCTACCCATAGGTGACAAAAAACTGATGGTCTACGTCTATGAAGGTCAGGTAAAACTTCAGGCATCCACAGGTCAGGTCATCAGTCAATCAGAACTGGCGGTTTTCGCGCAAGGTGACGGACTTGAATTGGGTACTGAAAGTCAAGCTGGCTTTCTGATACTGGCGGGTAAACCATTGAATGAGCCTGTTGTGCAGTATGGACCTTTTGTTATGAACAGTCGCGAAGAAGTGATGCAGGCGGTTCGGGAGTACCAGAGTGGGGCGTTTTTGAGTTAGGAGCCTGCCTGCAGGCAGACTCCTGTAGAGAATCATGAGTAATGAAAAAAGTAATGATCAGGCCGCCGCCGTAATAATCAAATACTTTTCCATCAATTCATCGTGCGACTCTTCATTATCGGGGTCTTTGGGGATGCAATCGACCGGGCAAACCTGTTGGCATTGTGGCTCGTCGTAGTGACCTACACATTCCGTGCACAGGTTGGCGTCGATCTCGTAAATCTCTTCCCCGGGAGAGATCGCACTGTTCGGGCACTCCGGCTCACAGACATCGCAGTTAATGCAGTCATCAGTAATGATCAGGGACATGACGTAATCTCCAGTTCCGCGTGAGCGTTTCAGCTCAGGCGCCAGGCTCAGGGTGCACCATCAGCTACCGGGCTTGTGGGCCAAATTTGTCCTTCAGGGCTTCCTGAACACAGGGGGAGACGAACTTGTCGATATCTCCACCCAGTGAGGCTATCTCCCGTACCAGCGTAGAAGAAATATAGGAGTATTGCTCGGCAGGTGTCAGAAACAAGCTCTCTACTTTTGGTGCCAGAATCCGGTTCATGTTGGCCATCTGGAATTCGTATTCGAAGTCGGATACGGCCCTCAGGCCACGCAGAATCACAGTCGCTTTCTGCTCTTCCAGAAAGTGAGCCAGCAGGGAGCTGAAACCTGTTACCGAAACATTATCAAGGTGAGCTGTGACCTCTTCTGCCAGCTCAACACGTTTGGTCAGATCAAACAGAGGCTTCTTTTTAGGGCTTTCTGCTACCGCAATGACCACGTTATCAAAAATTCTTGCTGCCCGTTCTACCAGGTCCAGATGGCCTTTGGTGATAGGGTCAAAAGTGCCAGGGTAGATTACTTTGCTCATTGAAGTGCATTTCCTGCTGATGTCCGGGGAAGCCTCTGAGCCCGGTTGACCACAGTTTGCCAAGGTCATTATTCCGAAAACTCTATGACTTCACAGATGCCTGTAGTGAAGGACTGTGCGTCCTGATCTGCCCATTACAGACTGAAAATGGTTAAAACAGAGTTCTTCAATCTATGGATAACGAAGGCAGAATGGTATCGAAATCAATCAAAGGTGACAAACTACCTGAGTCAAAACAGCGTAATTAGGTGATAAATTGTTATTTTCAAGGACTTTGAGCACGAGAAGTATTCCGGACTATCGAATGACAGTCCGGGCCAGAATGATCAGGAGCCAGACAGGAATTTTATCATCCTCTTCTTCAGCCAGCTGTTATAGGGAGGGAATACCAGCCGGACACTGTTAAAGCGACCTTTGGAAAAGACCGACTTTGCCTTGGACAGTGCCTGAAAACCCTCGTGTCCGTGATAATGGCCCATGCCGGAAGCGCCCACACCACCAAAAGGCATATCGTCGATGGCAACATG
>NZ_JAHHPN010000173.1:0-4554 GCF_024606325.1 Endozoicomonas sp. ONNA1 | reverse complement strand
GCCTTTCTTTTGCAGGGGTGGAAAAAGGCCCTGGCCATGTTCTGGTGCTGGATGCTGGTAACACTGGGCTTCCTTCTGCCTGCCGCTATTTTGTTGGATTACGTTGTCCATTATTTCAATGACTCCTGGAACCAGGAATGGCTGACATACAGCCTCAACAGTTTGAAAGTTTCATTAAGTGCAGCCACCCTCGCAACCATGGTCGCCCTGTTTCTGGGACTGTATCAGCGCCTTCAGAACAGTCACTTTGCCAGTATTCCTGCAAAGTTGGTATCTACCGGGTACGCGCTTCCCGGAAATGTTCTGGCGATTGCGGTGCTAACCCCCTTAACCCTGTCTGACCATGGCCTGAATGGTCTTCTCATGGCCTTTGACTTACCACCCGTTGGTCTGATTTTCAGTGGCTCGATATTTGCGATTGTTTTCGCCTACACTGTACGCTTCTCAGCCGTGGCTGTTGGCAGTGTCGAATCCAGTCTGGGCAGAGTCTCCCCATCTCTGGATATGGCCAGCAGAACATTGGGGTGTAAACCTTCCGAGATGGTAAGACGTGTTCATATTCCTATGATCCGCAAAGGTTTGTTGACAGGATTTCTGCTGGTTTTTATCGAATCCATGAAAGAGCTGCCAGCCACGCTTCTTTTAAGACCTTTTGGCTTTGAGTCACTGGCGACAAGGGTTTTTCAGTTTGTTTCCGATGAAAGACTGGAACAGGCCGCTCTGGCCGCATTGATAATGGTCCTGGCCGGACTGGTACCACTGATACTTTTGAATCGTTCGCTGGAGGCAGAACAAAAATGACCGCCCTGACTATTGCTGGACTGAGCTGCCGTTACGAACAAACAGAAGTACTCTCTAACCTGAGCCTTGAGGTAGATGAAGGGGAGATTGTTTGCCTGCTGGGTCGAAGCGGCTGTGGTAAAACCACGCTTTTAAAAGCCATTTCAGGGCTTCTTCAGCCATGTGCGGGGACGATTTCACTGCACGGTCAGGTCGTCAGTTCAATCGGTGGAACACTGCCTCCGGAACAGCGCGGAATAGGGATGATCTTTCAGGACTACGCGCTGTTTCCTCATCTGACTGTGTTTCACAATATTGCCTTTGGCCTTCGAGACCTTTCCCGCAGAGATACCCGCAAGCGTGTGGAAGACATGCTGGAGCTGGTCAACCTTTCCGGTTTGGACCGCCGCTATCCTCATGAGCTTTCCGGTGGTCAGCAACAGCGTGTTGCTATTGCCAGAGCTCTGGCTAACAACCCTTCCCTACTGTTGCTGGATGAACCTTTTTCCAATATTGACAGTCAGGTAAGACAGAGGCTGGTGAGGGAGGTGAGGGACATTCTCAAACAGCAGAAAGTCACAGGACTGTTTGTCACTCATAACCGTGATGAAGGTTTTGCCTTTGCCGATTCCGTTGCCATTATGCACGACGGAAACATTCTGCAACGAGGTCACTCTTTCGACGTCTATAATCGTCCTGCAAGTCGCTTCGTGGCAGAGTTTATGGGGTCTGGCAATCTCCTGCCCTGTGAAGTGATAAACAGCCGCTCTGTTTCAACCCCGCTGGGGATTGTTGAGTCATCGAGTGACATTTCAGCAGACCCCGGTCAGACTGCAGAGTTGTTTATCCGCCCGCAAATGTTTTCGATTGAGAGGTGTCAGTGCGAAAACCCGCTGAATCCTGCCCAGATCAAAAGCCAGCAGTTTATGGGAACCCGCTTGCGGACCGAGGTTAGGCTAAAAGAAAGTGTTCTGGTCGTCGAAAACTCGACCCCGTTCCCGGAAAGCACACCGGTGGATATTTCGGTACAACCCCATGAACTGCTGCTGTTCGATCAGAAAGGCTATTCACTCTGATCTTTCCATGGTCTGTCATCAATGAACGACCATGGTTCTTTCAGCACCCAATCAGATCCGTCATACTGATGCCCGGGTAACTGATTCGGAGAAAATCTGATGCTGGACTTCCTTTTCACAGCCGTCGATGACCGGGTCATCGATTTTGAAACATTAAAACTGCACGAAAAGCCCAATCAATACCTGGTTTTGCCAGAAGGCAATTTTTCAGCAGAGCCTCATCAGCTCAGCCCGGTTCTGAGCATCAGTGCCACAGAGCTGCAAAAACAGTTTTCAAACATCGCCCAAAGCCAGAAGAAGGTAGAAGTCTTGCGGACCAGTGATGATGGTTTGCAAGTCGACTACGTCCAGAGAACCCCTTTTATGGGCTACCCGGATACCATTACCGTCCGTTTTTACCCTCAGGGGGAAGACACCAGCACGCTGGCTATTTACTCTCGCTCACATTACGGCTACTCGGATTTGGGGGCTAACAAGAAAAGAATCACGCTCTGGCTCGATAACCTGAAAGCCTCAATTAAAGACCCAAAAAAGCATTAGATAAGAATATATCCGGACTCACTAATGACCACTATGTCGTGTGATAACCATCATTGACCAAGACAAGATATGCAATTTCAAATGATTATTAACCATCCCGAATGGTTACTGATGCTGCTTGCTCCGCTGTTTATCGGTTTAATGGTGGCGGAGTATTTCACTGGCCAAAGGTGCGGAAAGCTACCGGAAAATTCTGCCTATAAACTGCCAGAAGTGCTGTGCAACTTCTCATTAGCAGGTATGCATCAGCTGGCAGATCTCCTTACAGGCCTGTTGATTGTAAAACTCTATTTCTGGCTTTTTGGCTGGAAGTTGCTAGAGATTGAAATGAACGCAGCGTCCTTTGTTATTTTGCTGATCTTACAGGATTTTTGCTACTACTGGTTTCATCGCGCCAGCCACAGGGTGCGCTGGATGTGGGCTGCCCACGTCGCACATCATAGCTCGGAAAGAATGAATTTCAGCACAGCGTTTCGCCAAAGCCTGATGTACCCGATTGCTGGTATGTGGCTGTTTTGGGTTCCTTTGGTCATCATAGGTTTTGAGCCTAAATGGGTTATCTTTGCGGTCCTGCTTAACCTGGGGCTACAGTTCTTTGTTCATACACAGTGGGTTCGCACTCTCGGTAAGCTCGAACTTATTTTTAACACACCGTCGCATCACCGGGTTCATCATGGGCTCAACGCTCAATACATTGATAAAAACTATGCCGGTGTTCTGATCGTCTGGGATAAGCTATTCGGTACCTTTGAACCAGAAGTGGAAACCGTGCGCTACGGGATCAGCAAGCCTGTCAACAGCTATAATCCGCTGGTTGTGACTTTCTCTGAATGGTTGGATATGTATAGGGAAGTAAAAGGCAAACACACGACACTCAAACAGCGTATGAAGATCTTTTTTGCTCCACCAAGTGATAAACCAACAGTGACAGAGTCTGAAAGTCCGGATCAAACGGTAAAAAAAGAAAATCAATAGGATTTTGACTGTCAACAACCGAGTAACCACTGAAGAAGGACGGAGTCAGATCCGGAACAGCCATGATATTGAGAGAGTTCTGAACTATCCTTGGGCCTTATTGACTGCTCTGCGGCTTGAAGATGACAGAACTCTTATCATTCGCAGCCACTGTCTTTGTGAGCTTCTTTGCCATCATGAATCCCGTTGCCAATACCCCCATTTTTCTGGGCTTAACCAATGGGCTTGAATCGGCTGAAAAGCGAAAAATCGCCATACAATCCAACTTTCTGGCGTTCATTATTGTCAGTGTCTTTTGCCTGCTAGGTCATGTCATTTTCAGTCTTTTTGGTATCACCCTCCCGGCACTCAGAATTGCAGGAGGCATTCTGGTGTTCCTGATTGGCAAGGACATGCTTTCCGGCAATAGCTCAGAGGTTCACACTCCCAGTATCGAGGATAATCGTAAAAGTCTGGAGCATCCCCATGTCAGTATTGCGATCAGTCCACTGGCAGTGCCCATTCTGGCAGGGCCGGGAACGATTGCTGCGGCGATGAATTTTGCGACAGGAAAAGGCATCCCTGAGGTGACCGTCTGTATCACTGTCTTTGGAGTGCTCTGTGGCATCAGTTGTCTGTTTTTTCTCTCGGGAGAACGCTTCCTCCACTATCTGGGAGAAAGTGTAGTAAAGGTCATCAGTCGTATGATGGGACTGATTCTGGCGGTGATCGGTACCCAGCTTGTCATAGAGGGTGTTTATGGTGCCTGGAAGCTGAACCTCTGAAGATTACTTACTTTCCGATGCAGAACGAAGAGAAAATCCTGCCCAGTAAATCATCGCTGGAGAACTCGCCGGTGATTTCACCCAAGGCTTTCTGGGCATGTCGCAAATCTTCTGCCAGAAGTTCTCCCGCTCCCATGTATTCAAGCTGCTTCTGACCGTTATCCAGAAACTCTTCTGCTCTGCGCAGTGCATCCAGATGTCTGCGCCGGGCAGAGAAACCTCCCTTGCATGTTATTGATACCGCAGGTCTGCGAGAGACTGATGACAAAGTCGAACAGATTGGTGTAGAACGGGCTTTCAGAGAAATAGAAGACGCCGACAGAGTGCTTTTAATGGTGGATGGCTCCACTACTGACGCAATCGATCCTCACGACATATGGCCTGAGTTTGTTGATCGATTGCCTTCCAGAGAAAAGTTA
>NZ_JAHHPN010000011.1:0-2826 GCF_024606325.1 Endozoicomonas sp. ONNA1 | reverse complement strand
ACTTTGTCGTATAAACAGGGGTTATCCGGGTCCAGCAGATCGTTAAATTTTGGCAACTCTTCACTGGTGAGTTTGCGGATATCCATCACCAGAGTGAGTGGCTTTAGACCGTCAAACAGCTTGCCTGAACGCAGAACGTGGCGACCATCGTCAGCAATGCTCAACCGGCTCACCAGATTAGCCCGTGAAAGATCCTCGGGATGGGAAATAAGGGTAACATCCCGATGTTTATCGCCAGACTGGGCAACCAGAAGTTGTCGAACCTCATCATCACTGGTGACAAAACGAAAATCAAAAGAGTGAGGAAGCCTGCGAAGCAAGGAATCCCCTAAGGACAGGGTTCTCGCCCTGTCAGGCATTGCACCCGGAGTCGGCGACCTATTGAGTCTGACAGTTACGCCAGTAACCTCTGCAATCTCTGGTGGTGAATCCAGCTTTGCTCTCCTGTCTGGTAAACCACTACCAGGAACAGGTTCCTTTATTTTCCCGCCAATCAGACCATCCATAGTCAATCTCCCTCCTGTCATCTGAAGGACTGCATTGAAATTGTTTATTGATATGACCTTCAGAAAGAAGGAAAGTTCGATTTGGATAGTTGGCCGTAACCATTAAACAAAGCCACCGGTCTCGAAAAACTCATCGTGACCAAACTATGATCAGATATCCAATGACTCAGACATCGAATTCAAGTTCACACTGCCCAAAAACTCTCCAGCAATGATGTTCAGCTCTTTGGACTTTAGCACCAGAGCATCACTGCCGTTGTGTGCTTGTCGCAAGTAGGCGTCCTTGATAGATTCCTCAACAGAGCGAGGGATATAAATATCAGACATCATGGCAAACAGCTCTTCTGGTGAGGATGGATCATGAGCGCCGTAGCTAAAGTAGGTACACCCAGTCTCAGAATTCATGATAGCTTCAACCCAACAATAGGTTAAGCAACCGCCTTTTGAGTGTGTCAATCCATACAGATAATGACTGAGGGCATGCTCAATCGCTTGCTTGCATTTAGTTTTGAAGTCATCCAGCGTTTTTTTCTCCTCATCCGACATCTTGAGGGGAGTTAGACTCGGGTGATCTCCTGCTTCGATCAAACGCTCTTTTTTACTAAATGCTTCATCTGATTCTTCAAGATCTTTGAGGAGTTGTTTTCTCACAAGCTCATATTGATTGTTTTTTTCCATTATCCGCTTAAGTTGTGGACTGTTCTCTGCTTTTCGTTCAAGCATGGCTTGAACCTTTTCATCAATTACATAACACCACCAGGAGGGTTCCCCCATGATAATCACCGGACGGTGTTTTCCCCTGCCCGAGTTTAACTGTGGAAAAGCAGGCTGTTGCACCAGCATTCGTTCTATATTCGGAATGCCCTCAGGATTGTTCGTCCAGACGTCTTGAATAGATCGATGGGCAATTTTATTTTCAAGGGATGGCGAAAACCCGTCATGGCAATGAGTGACGAGCAAGGTATCACCTGTTTCCCTTTGGAACTTTTTATAATTTGAACGCCATACCTCACTATTTTTTTCCTTGGACAACAATGCGTTATAAAACTTTTTCAGACAATGGTCGGCTTTAACCTTCAGTTCATCGATGCCTTCCAGGGACACCAAAAGCTCATGATGTTCAGAGGCATTGATAATATCACGGTCATAATCTGGCAGTGGATCCAGCCAACCCGATTCCATGGCTTTAAGGGCAAACTGAATAACCGAAGGTTTGTTCAGGTCGCTCTGACTCAATATATACACCATTGAACTCAACCACTCTTGAGGATTTGCTCCGCCTTGAATAATCATTTTTGAGTACAGTGACTCAAGTTGTTCACTGACCTGATCTTCATCATTGTCGAACAAGATTTGTATGACTGCCTCTGACATTGGTTTATAGTCGCGAGATTCATTCCTCCAATCCAGATCGAAGCCAGGCCCACCAACGACTTCATCCATCATGTCAAAGAAACGTGGTATGTCTTCCGCCGACTCATCCTGATCGTCGAGAGCCACAACACCGAGCAATTTCTTCTCGTCATCGCTCAATGCTTTTGTCTTTGATAACAATGAGACACCCATGGCAAAACTGGTTGAATCTTTTTGTCCCCAAAGGTTTTTTACCGTCTGGAAAGTACTTGGAATTGTTTTTGGCAATGCACTTTTTGATAACAATGAGACACCCATAGCAAAACTGGTTGAATCTTTTTGTCCCCAAAGGTTTTTTGCCATCTGGAAAGTACTTGGAATTGTTTCTGGCAATGCACTGTTCGTCTGAAGGGCTTTGTTCGTTTTCTCGGGGCTCGTAGCACAGGCTTTAGCCAGAGTTTGCTGTTGTGCTAAATCTGCCCCTTTCAGAGGATCCTTAATTTTCTTTGGCGCAGCGCTGGAGCTATGCACCTTTCTGGTGGGCTGAAATTTTGGTATCACTTTTGTGTCCTTTACAGGCGCCCCGCCCAAATCCACTGACATCCAGGTTTGGCCTCCATCCCCGGAACACTCGGCAAAGATGTGGGTAGTGTTAGTCATTTGCCGACATGGAATCCCGAAATAACGACAAAGAGCAATAAAAACAGGCACACGATGGCGACAGCTCCCTTGCCGCCGTGTTACCAGGAATTTAAAGAAATTCTCTTTGCGCTTTGGTTTAACACCACCGGAAAACTGTTCGCAATACTCCGTTATTGCCTGAATGCGTTCTGCCGTGCCTTGAGCGGCTGCTATTTTCCGCAAAGGTTCCCGTATTTCGGTTGTTTGTTGCTCAATGTTCGTAAACAACTCGTCCAGTACTGTTTTCATGCCTTCTGAACAGACGGCGTCAAACCATGTTGACCGT
>NZ_JAHHPN010000172.1:0-5991 GCF_024606325.1 Endozoicomonas sp. ONNA1 | reverse complement strand
CGTAGCGAGGATTGCAACCGCAGTAGGACAGCCTTAAGTCCGACAGGCTGCTAGAAGCATTTAAGGTTAATTTATTCGGGAATAAGCTATGTCTACAGGTGGTGGAAATATACCTCCTTCGCGGCCAGGATCTCATATTCCGGTTGTGACTGGGCCTCAGCCCCCCTCATCGTCAGGCACGGGAGGGATCGAACCGCACACACAACCCAATGCACTCCCCGGTGGTCAGAGCGAAACAGCTGATACCCCAATCGGCCAGCGCCGCACAGTACCGACAGCCACCGCAACCCAGCTCAGCCGATTAAAGGCGCTGGAGGGTGAATATCATGAACAATTCAACCAAGTGCTTTCCTTTCAGGCTCAACATGATTTCCTGAACTTTATCCCCAGTCTGCAACAACGCCTTCATGATCCATCACAGTTTCAGGATGACCTGCCTTTCGAAATTGTGTATGTAAAAGATGGCAAAATGACCTCTGTTTTGCCGCCAGACCCTGACCTTCCGGAGGATTCGGAAGAAGCCGCCCGTCTCAGAAAGTCACTGCAAGAAAAACTGACGGTGATTGATCAGAAAAACGGTCCTGAAGAAAAGAGGGCGCTCAGAGAACAGATAGAGGACTCCACAACACTACTGGGTCACATTGGCAGAGAGATTGAAGATGCTGGCGGAACCGTCCCTGCGCCGCCTATCCCGAACATCACTCTGGTGATTGATGAAAATCAGTTCACCGCCCGGGCTCCGGCGAGACGTTTCAACCCTGATGAAGCACGTCAAAAACAAAAGGATCAGGGCCAGTTCCTCATGATTCCAAAAGGCCCTTCCAGACGTATGTCGCCCCCCGTAGCCACAAAATCGTTCAGGTCCGTGCCTATACGTGATGAAGGTACCAGCACCCGATCAACCGAAGTCCAGCCTCCCCACCCTGTACCGGTTGTCAGTGATGTGGAACTTGTTGAACGGGAGATTCCGGTTAACGGAGAAGGTCAATACTCAGATATTTACCTGACGAGGGAGACAGAGGCCGATTACGGCAAAACAGGCAACATTGCCTCCGTGAACGCAGGTTCTATCGATTTGGTATTTGGAAAAAAAGCCTCCGGAATCAATGCCCGGTTTGGGGAATTTTTCACAGACACTCAGCAAGAGGCTATAGAAGAGGTTCAGAAAGATTTTTTGGAAACAGCGAGTCAGGAAGGATACACGGGAGACGTCTTCGCTGGCAGAGAGCTCACTGATAATACCCCTCTGGCAGCCATGTACGGTTTTGTCAGCAAAGAGAGCGATAACCAGGGCACGGTTCTCGTCAGCGTTTTCAGGGATGAACATTGCCCGGCAGGGATCAAGAAGAACCGTGCCATGATTTATGTGGTGCCTCCGAAAGGGTCTAACGAGAACTTTTTAGACAAAAATGACTTTCTTGCAAATGTCCGAATGACCGCTAAAAACGTTGTTGCGACACAGAACAAATACAATCATTGGGCAGCCAAAAAAGATCACCCCACTTTACCTGTACTGCGCACCTGTGCATTTGGTGGCGATATTTATCGTCACCCTGACGCCAATCAGCCGGAAGTGGCGAAGGCCATTCGAGAGGGCATTGCGGATTACTTTCATGAAATCAGCCCTGATCAGAATACGATCAGGGAAATTCAATACGAACATGGCGTCTGAACGGTTCTCAACGGAAGAATATTATGAGCATACCTCCTTCCAACCCCAATAGGCCTCTGGTTCATGGATCAGAATCACCCAACGGACCGGGACAACGGTCAGGTGATGAAACACAGCCTGTGATTCCCAGAGGAGAGCATCCTCCATCGCAAAGGTCTCTGGCGGGTCGTAAAGCATCACAAACCGTGCCCGTTCCCTATTCAACGTCCTCGCCCGCAACTCTCCCACCCACAAACCCGGAAGAAGCCGAAAAGCATTTCATTCAGCAGCGCTTCAGGGTAGAAGCCCTTGAAACCCGAACAACGCTGGCCAGATTTGCAGACAGCTTGAGCCAGCATATTGCTTCAGGCAACCCCGACAGGGCCGAAGCACCACTGCTGATCATTCATGTTGGCAGCAATGGCAAGATGACCAATATCATCCCTGCCGATGAGGCCATCAGAGACCCACAAACATCAAAAACACTCCGGGAGTCATTGGCAAAAACGTTTAAGGAAATTAATGAATATTACACACCGGAAAAAAAGGCTGCGCTGCAAAAGGATCTCGCCGAGGCCAAAAAGGAGTTGGCAAGCAGCGAACAAACTTTGCTGGACCTGCAACGCCCCCTGCCTCAACCTGATTTGAAAGGGCGAGGTATTCCCATTGATACGTCTTCATTGAAAAAGCCACCGGAACTTTCAGAAACTTTTCCGCCACCCAGGCCCAATAGCCACAGGCCAGGCACCTATGCAGTGTCACATGATCTTTCAGAGACAGATGGGCGTACTGAAAAAATTGTCTTTGATAATGTGTCCGGTAAACTCAAATACCCACCCTCAGAAGAAGACTCGGAGCCGAATCTGGCTGCGGGCAGTGACCCAGCGATCGAAACGCTTCAGTTTTATCAAGCGGATTTTTATCAAGATAGCACTGCAATCAGAGATTTTGACTCATCGGGAGATAAGGCCATTCTTTTAAGGCAGGGCGACCCGCTTGAGGACGAAGCTTCTGTCGGTGCTCCGCTGGCCTTATTGGCGGGTCAAAAAAACCACGACTGTCAGGGTTCTGATCACTCTGCAAGGAAAGCTCTGTTGTTCCCGCTACTCATGAATTTCATGCGAAAGCACCGACACCCATCAGCCAATCAATTTCCCAAAGAGGCTACCTATGCCTATCAGGTGGGATTGGCTGCTACCTTGCCTAATACCGTTAAGGTCCTTGAAGGCTACGGCAGTGATACAGAGAGAGAACGTTGTCAGAAGCTGCTGACTGATCTTGAAGATATGCACCCGGCCGTAGCCGAAATAGTTGCCAGGGACGTCACTGGCAGCCAGAAGACCCATCCTCAGGTCGGTGACGAAAAGCCCGGAACAGCACTCTACGACACTCTTACAGCCTCGATCATCCGGGATATCGAGAGGCTTGAAATGGCCCGGTTCGAAAACCGGATGGATGTAGAAGATCTTGAAATTTATAAGAAGCTCAGACAGTCCATGTCTGAAGAAGAGTGGCAGAGTAGGGTATCTGACATCTCACTTGACCTGGCTCAATTGTGTTATTGCTGGATGAAAGGCCTTAAAGAGCAGGGTGAGGTTACTGATGACTGCCAGATCTATCTGCAGGAAAAACCTCTGGATTTTATTGACGAAACCAGACCTTCCCTCGGACTCAATGCCGTCGGTGCATACTCTCGACAGAGAGACTGGATGCTCAGTTATGAGCACCTGCAAAGCCTCTATGACTGGGACGAGCAAGACGATTTCGAGGACGAGGACTGACCAGAGTTCACTCCTGACCCAGTTGCGCCATCACCGCTTCCGGATTCCGAATCGCTTCTGATACAGGTACCTTGATGACCCTCAGATCCCTGAAGCGCTCTTCACCATCAACCGTAATATCCACCGCCAGAATTGCAACATCAGCCTCTTCTACATCCTGAAGGGTGATTTCGTTCTCGATGCCCATAGCCCCCTGAGTTTCTACCTTGATGTCATGCCCCTGATTGAGTGCAGCCTCGGTGAGTTTCTCGGCAGACATATAGGTATGAGCAATACCGGTTGGGCAGGCAGTTACAGCAAGTATTTTCATTGATCGACCCTCTGGAACCACTGTTACCAGTGGAACAGCCCTACTTCATTGTCCCTGTAAGGCTAGTAGAAGATTTCAGGAGTGGGAAAGTATTGATCAAAACTTGCAGAGGTTAGATCAAGTCAGCACCAGAGCAGTGTATTGCTCTGGTGCATCAGTCATTAATGATTATTCCTGCTCGTGCCAGCCTGCAGGAAGGTTAATTTCCAGGTTATCCAGCAGCTCCCCGGTAGCAGCAACAATCCGGAATCGAGCGAAAACTTCCTGATAAATCGCGCTAGTCAGGTTGCGGCTTGACTGGAAAAGCTCATTCTCACTGTCCAGAAGGTCCAACAGGGTTCGTTTACCAATATTAAACTGCTCCTGATAAGCCTTAACGGTTTTTTTACTGGATGCCTCATGTTGGCGAAGGTATTCCATCTGCTCACCAACAAACTCGTGGGCAGACCAGGCCAGCCGCAATGTTTCTTCGACATTCCTCAGCATCCTGTCCCGTTGTGCCCTGCTCTCTTGAGTCCTGTAGGCACTTTCTTTGGAACGGGCCCTGTCAGAACCTCCGCGAAAAAGGTTATAGCTGAGCTTCAGAACTGCTGTCGTGTCGACATGGGTGCCCAACTGGCCATCGGCATTATGTTTCCAGCTCTTATCGATATTCACATCCAACGATGGGAAAAAGCTGCTGTCAGTAGCGGATTCTTCTGACTCGGAGGCCTTGATATCCTTCTCCGTCGCCAGGATACCCGGATGCCTCCTGACGCTGGCCTGAAGCGCCTCATCAAAACTCCCATGAACGGCCAGCTTATAAGCGTCCGGCTGCTCCAGATCGCCGGGCATGGAGCCCACCAGACTGTAGTACTCGCTCTCAGCATCTATGAGATTATTACGGGCATTAATCACGTTGACTGTTGCTCTGGCCACTCGCCCCTCGACCTGATTCAGGTCTGAACTTCTGGCAACACCCTGACGACTGCGCTGGGCAATCTGCTTGAGGATGGAGTTGTGGAGTTTCAGGTTCTCTTCAGCGAGCTCCACCATCTCCCTTCTTTCCAGCACCTTCAGATAGACATCGGTGATTTCCAGAGTCAAATCCTGCAGGGTACTCCTCAGGCGCAGATATTCAGCAGCGGCAGTATGGCGGGCCTGCTCAACACTGCTACTGGTATTGAATCCGGAAAACAGATTCTGGCTAATGGAAAAAGAGGCTTCCTTGCGGGTAAAGCTCTTGTCACCCACAGTTTCATTGGGCTGATCATCAGGGTAACTCTTTTTCTGGCCACCAATCCCGGTCGTGATATCGACAGAAGGCCACCAGCCTCCCCAGGCGACATCAATATTTTCAGTAGCTGCCCGGTATCGACTCAAGCCAGCCTGAGCCTGAGGGTGGCTGATCAAGGCCTTGTTGATCACCTCACTCAGGGTCTCTGCCATTGAGAGGCTGCTGAAAAGAAAACTGCCGGCCAAAGAAATGCCCAGCAGGCATGAACGAGAAAGGCGAAGCAGTAACACTTGCCTCGAAGACGATATCGGATTGAATTTCATGAGCATCCCTGTCCGCCAGATAGTTCAGTTGGATGATTTCCCAATACATCGGCTCGCAAAGAATGGGCTTGAGTCAAACCCCCCTCAGTTCGTCAGGCTATTGGCTCACTTATCGTCTGGCTATTCACCGGCAAATTGTGTTAAAAGATGGAGAAGTCTGGCTGGAATAAAGCCCTTTCAGAATGAACATAAATCGGCCATGAACGACTGAAACCATTTTTCGTCTCCCTCGGGGATGAAAAATTTTTCATGGTAAAAAGTTCAAAAATCTTGAGTCATCAATGCTCTTATCTTCTCAATGAGGATTGAGAAAAGTAAAAAAACAAAGAGCCATGAGCGGAAAAGACTGACCATCAAGACGTAAAAGCAGATCAGTATTGCCATGGTAAACAAAATGAAAAGCACCTGAAGCAGAAGGATCAGATTTCAGGTGATCAGAGTGTGTACGGACAAAAGCATGAACAGCTATGAGTCAAACGTTTTGTCACCAGTGGGTCATAAAAAGGGGGTTGCAACCCTTGATCACCTGAAAGTTATGGTAATCGACGACAGCAAAACCATTCGCAGAACCGCAGAAACACTCCTGAGAAAAGAAGGCTGTGAAGTGGTAACAGCCATTGATGGTTTTGATGCCCTGGCAAAGATTGCTGAAAATCAGCCCAACATTATTTTCGTCGATATCATGATGCCACGTCTGGATGGCTATCAAA
>NZ_JAHHPN010000171.1:0-1384 GCF_024606325.1 Endozoicomonas sp. ONNA1 | reverse complement strand
CCTTTCTTGTCCTGCTCGTATTTGTAAAAGCCGACGTTGGTCTTCTGTCCGTAACGCCCCTTCTCATACATCACATCAATAGCGTTCTTCCAGTCACGGGACATACGATCCGGGAAGCCTTCAGCCATCACTTTTTCAGCATGGGAGCCTGTATCAATACCGACAACATCAAGCAGGTAGGCAGGACCCATTGGCCAGCCAAACTTCTCCATAACTTTGTCGACTTTCTGGAAGTCAGCACCGTCTTTCACCAATGAAGCGAAGCCGCCGAAGTATGGGAAAAGCACACGGTTAACCAGGAATCCGGGACAGTCGTTAACAACGATAGGCACTTTGCCCATCTTCTTGGCATAGGCGACAACGGTTGCAACCGTTTCTTCGCTGGTTTTCTCACCACGAATCACTTCAACCAGAGGCATGGCGTGAACCGGGTTAAAGAAGTGCATGCCACAGAATTTTTCCGGTCTTTTCAGATCCTTAGCCAGTTCTGTTATAGAAATGGTTGAAGTATTAGAAGCCAGAACAGCGTCTTCACTGACGTGATTTTCTACTTCACCCAGTACCGCTTTCTTGACATTGACATTCTCGACAACCGCTTCCACAACGACATCGACATCACCAAACTCACTGTACGACAAAGTTGGAACAATGTGATTGAGAACCTCACCCATTTTCAGAGGGTCCATACGACCACGGGCTACTCGCTTGGACAGCAGTTTGCTGGCTTCGGCCAGTCCCAGGTTCAGACCATCCTGAGCGATGTCTTTCATCAGAATAGGAGTGCCCTTGTAAGCAGACTGGTAAGCAATGCCACCGCCCATGATACCGGTACCCAGAACAGCGGCCTTCTCAACTTTACCCGCCTGCCTGGTCAGTTCCTTGGTCTTCTTCTTGAGCATCTGGTCGTTCAGGAACAGTCCCACCAGAACATCAGAGACAGGTGTCTTGGCCAGTTTAATGAAACCTTCAGCTTCGACTTTCAGAGCTTCATCTCTTGGCAGCTCAGCATGCTTTTTGATGGCTTTAACAGAAGCCGCGGGCGCTGGCATATGTGGACCGGCCTGCTGCTTGACAACCGCCATGGTTGTTTCAAAAGCCATCAGAGATTCCAGCAAAGGTAGCTTGAGTGGTGAACGTTTTTCATCTTTACGGGCATTAAAGTCCAGTTCACCTGCCAGACAACGTTTGATAATGGCTACAGCAGAATCCACTAGCTTTTCGGTTTCAACCACTGCATCTACAGCCCCTACTTTCAGAGCTGCTTCAGGCTTCTGCTCGCGACCAGCAGCAATCCACTCGACAGCGTTATCTACGCCGATCAGACGTGGCAGACGGACAGTCCCACCCCAGCCCGGGTAGATGCCCAGTTTGACTTCAGGCAGAC
>NZ_JAHHPN010000170.1:0-1721 GCF_024606325.1 Endozoicomonas sp. ONNA1 | reverse complement strand
TCCTGTACCGTTTTCGGACAACGGAAAAAACGAAATTCCAGCGTTGATAATTTGTCGACATCCTCTGCTCCGGTAATGTGCAGTAAAGATATAGCCATAAATTTTCCGATCATATCGGCACTAATATTACCTAACCAATTTTGTAGAGTCGTTATATGAACAAGCTGGCTATAAAAATTTGAAAACTGTTCAAGCCTCTCTTTTTTTTCCGAATCAGTGTTCCCTTTATGGCTTGGCTTTTGAGTATCATTTTCTTCTATTTTTTTATTGTATAGGTCAATGATCTTATTTAACCGCTTTAAGGCAAATGGTTTTATGTCTGGATCGTAATCAGCAAATGTTTTATACCATTTAGCTTCATCCTCCTGCAGGATACGATCATTATTTCCAAACGCCCTCAGCAAAAAAGGGTTTCGCTGGATCTCAGACTCCATCGCCAGAAGCACGCCGGTATCCCCCTGGGTAGCACTCAAGGCATCGACGTGTTTATGCCCGGAACTATAATCAATCAACCCTTCGTTGCGCATTGAATCAATCACTTCAATCACTTTCTCAAAAGATAATTCTGCGAGTTGATCATCAGAATGGTAGGGCGTGCAGATTATTTCAAACCATTGAGGTAAGTCGTAAAAAGGTAATACAGTAAAGCTATTATCAAAACCATAGCGTGTAGCAGACATGAGGTTAGGGCAATAACTCATTCCTTTTTGTTTGAGTCGAGATGCAAAACAATTAACAATCATACGCTGTTCGTCAGAAAGTCGGTTGTTTATATCATATTCAAGCTCTTCACCGAATTTAAGATTTAATCTGCTTGCCGGTTTCACTCCATTGTCAGTCCCAAAAACACAGTTATCAAACATAGCATTGACTATACCATCGCAGCGTCTGGAAAAAATAACCTCCAGAACATGTTGATTAAAATGCTCTCTTATATCATTATCATTGAGGCGTAGACCAATGATTATAATATTGTTGGTTTGACACGGTTCACAAGCACTATCAATGATTTCCTGTCTGAATTTTATAACAAAATCAAAGATAACAACCAGCTCAGAAAAAAAGCCACTTCCACCAAGAAGGGTTTGAAAAAATGGAAATATAGCTTTCAACAATTTCTCGTACGTAAATTCAGTGCGGCCAAATTGATTTGTAAACACAGACTTTGAGATAACATCATCCGGTACGTTTTCTTTTTTGTTAAGATAATCAACCAGCATGCCTGTCAGACTGTAACGTTTTTCAGACTTATTAAATTTTGACTCCTTTTCTGCCTGTTTGGTAAAAATAGCCTTCAGAAAAGATTGTATCTCTTCAACCCGTTCATGACTGATGGTTTTACCCGCCACATATTTATCGGGACTAATTTCAAAAGTAATACAACGATCACGAACCAGACCTTCCTGACATAAAATAAAATCGATAAAAATCCCTGTAATTTCCTCTCTTTGATCATCATCGTCGTAAGGTTCTCTTGTGATTTTTTCGTATCTGAGTGAATGAATGAGATTTCCAATAGTATTTCGAATATGCACAGCCACTTCCTCAGCGGTAAACGTCTCGCAGATGCTGGCTACATTTATGGACTCACGACGGTCCGTAGTAACCCAATGGGTAACTTTTCGCTCGGGAATAGTCTGATTGACCATATGATGACTGAAACCTGGCACAATAAAACCAGGCTCTGGCATTTGATTTGCCAGTGCAGAGGATTTATCTTC
>NZ_JAHHPN010000169.1:0-1090 GCF_024606325.1 Endozoicomonas sp. ONNA1 | reverse complement strand
TCAAGACAACGATTACGGGTTCAGTGTGAGCAAAAACAGTTTCCAGTTTGAACAAATTGGAGTGATTCACTCCTGCTATCGGCAAAAATTTGGAATTCCCCGCCAACCAGGCATTGTCACAGCGGCAGAGTCAGAGCTGGAACTGATACCCCCCTTCAACCAGGAGAATCTGGTGCGTGGTCTGGAAGGTTTCTCTCACCTCTGGGTTCATTTTATTTTTCACGAAACCATGAATGAAGGCTGGCGTCCTACTATTCGCCCTCCTCGTCTGGGCGGTAAACAACGCATGGGAGTTTTTGCCACCCGTTCGACCCACCGTCCCAATCCCATTGGCCTCTCCGTGGTAAAACTGAAGGGCATCCAGTCCGGAAACGGCAAGCTGGTACTAAGACTAACAGAAGCTGACCTGCTGGACGGCACCCCCATCATTGATATCAAACCTTACTTGCCTTACGCCGATGCGCTACCAGAAGCAAAAGGTGGCTTTGCACCTTTACCGGCGGTTATGGCAGAAGTGGAATTTAGTGAAGTGGCCATGATCAAGTGCCGGACCTATGAACGACAGACCGGACGCTCTCTGGTGGAACTGATTAAACAAGTATTGGGCCAGGACCCACGCCCGGCGTACCTAAGAGATACAACCGGACGCAGACATGGCTCTGCACTCTGGGACGTTAATGTAGTCTGGGAATCCAGGGGAGATCACTTTCTGGTCACCGACCTGGAACCTTACGGTCATCTTTAGGAGTTTAAGAATGATCATTCCCTATCAGGAATTGAACGCAGAGACACTGAACAATCTGATTGCTGATTTTGTCAGCCGGGAGGGAACTGACAACGGTTTTGACCAAGACCAGGAAAGCCGTATTCAGCAGGTAATCGGGTTATTGAAATCCGGTGAAGTCGCTATTGTTTTTGATCCTCAAACCGAGAGTGTGAATATTATTCCTGCCAAAGAAGCTCAGCACTATGAGTCTATGATCAACCACTCTTAAAAGATCAGGCTTTTTTCATAAATCAGTTACCCCGCCCCACAGAGGGTGTCGCAAAACTCCAACAACTTGTTCCCATGCTGGGACCCACAGGGCCT
>NZ_JAHHPN010000168.1:0-2427 GCF_024606325.1 Endozoicomonas sp. ONNA1 | reverse complement strand
GGTGATTCAGGTCAATGAACAGACCAGCCTCAGTCAGCTATTTGATAATATCCATATCATCTCAGAACAAAAGGCACATTTTGAACGACGTCAGAGTCAGTTGCAGAAAGCATTAACCTCTGGCAAGCCGGTTGTACTGAGGGGGCTGGAAAGTAACCCAATACTTCAGCAGCTTCTGGAACCTCTGGCTGTCGGGCAACCACTGTTGGTCAATGGTCAATTACAGACCTACCCGAAAGCTCATGTCACCCTACTCTGGCCAGAGTCTGCAAAAAGCCCGTCTTCGGTATGGAGTTCGATGATCGCCACGGGTAAGCCGTGTCCTGCGATTGATATCTGGGATATCAGTGGGGACAGGCATGATATCCCCCGGACTGAGCTGCCAGAACAAGCACTTCACATACTGTACGAAGCGTTTAAAACGGTACCTCCCCACCTTTGTAACCCTCTGCCTGAAATGACCGAAGGGTTGTTAAATAACCTGATACTCGCTGCCCGGCGAGCACAGCAGGTTGACCAGTCCCCACAGCTCCTGCCCCGTCACTGGCGCAAGGGCATCAACAGCGTCATCACCCATGGTACCCGGCAGAATCAGTCAGTGCGGGATTTTATGAAAGTGGCCTGTTGGCAGTTAATGCCCGATGATGTTCAAACCGCCTCGGCAGACCCGGATCGGTTAAATGCCATCATCAATAGTGCCCTGCGGTTGGATAGAGAATTTGTGAAGCAGAACCTTTGGCCACTGGCCAGAGCCTTTGAGCCATCATTATTTAATGAAGAATTACAACTGTCTTATGCAAGTCCATTTTCACGGGCGACTGAAAAAGAATCTCTGGACAGACTCTGTGCCATGATCGTGGCCCAAGCGCCTGAACAGCAACGAGCGGCAATAGCGTATCAGTTGGCAGTCGATCCGGCAGCAACAGAGCCATATCAACATTTAGCTATCAGGCCATCAGGACAGATTAAACGTGTGGAAGATGCACTGACTTCTGGCTGGCACTTACCTTTGCCATCAGGGCAAACCCGATCCGATACTATTCTCGCTCTGACCACCGATTGTTTTTATATTGCCAGAACAGCAAATTCTGAAGCAGCAGGCATTGAATACATAGCAAATCGACTGTCTGAATCACTGGAATGGACGGGCTCCACCGATAAACCCTTGTTAGCACTGGCTCGGGATCTTTATCACGGCGAGATGAGTCAGCAGGATCGTGAAAGCCGTCGATTATCCCGACTCCATGATCGACTTGTGGACTCTCCCGTTATATTCCTGCAGGGGGAAACCGGCACCGGGAAAAGTTATTTTTCTGCCAGAATGGCGAAGGCTTCAGGACAGGCTTCGGTGATTTCCCTTGGGCCTTCTGACAGCGAACAGACTCTGATGAAACGCTGGCAATGGCATAAACATGGTGATAGCGATCGCTCTATGGAACTGCAAAACCGGGCGCTGATGGAATGGGCCAGGACATCACACGACAATGACGGAGAATATGTCACCCTGATTCTGGATGAAGCCAACCTGGCCAAAACCGGACTGCTGGCGTCTTTGAACGGCTTATGGGAACCGAAAGAACCCTGCATTTATGTCAGTGGGCACCCTGTCAAGGTCAGCTCTAAACACCGGGTGATTCTCACCGGCAATCCGGATTATTACGCCGGACGCCAGCTGGACCCGGCCCTGAAAGAGAAACTGCCCAGAGCTTATTATCCCCGCCTAGACCGTGCTTTCCTTAGCGACAGAGTGGTAGAACCGGCTCTGGCCAGGCAGTTACAACGGCATTTGCCGGAGCCTCAAATAAACGACATTGCACACAGTGCCACCGAATGTGTGATGACGCTGTGGCAATATTATCAGGAACTGTTGCCAGAGCACGAGTTTACCCCCAGGGATTTGACCGATATCTGCAGTTGGTTGGGTTGGTATCTGGATCGTGCGCTGCGCGTAAACGACACTGTTACGGGTAGACAAATAAACGGTTTGATCCAGCAAAGTTTTCAGGATGTGCTGGGTCCCGAAATCAGCGAAACTTATCAGGATGCCCTGACAGCTCTGGAGATCTGGTTTGCTGCTCGTTACGAACCGGACAACACACTGAGCGACAAAGTTCGTAACCAGACCACCCTGTACCCTATAAAGCAGGCCTTCAAAGAATTCACCGAAAAAACCCGACCTGACTTTGATACTTCCGGATCAGCAGTCCATCAGCTGGTGCAAAGACTTGGACAGGATTTGAGCCGCTGTCAGCAGGCTTACCATCTTGACAGGAAACACGACGGCCGTCAGGCGACGCTGATTGAAGGCCCGGCTGGACGGGGTAAGGATGCCACTCTGAATCTGGTGATTGAAAGCGTCAAACGGCAGGCTGAGCAACGGGGAGAATCCATGCCAGAGGTCTTTCTCCTGAATGCCTGTGATTGCAA
>NZ_JAHHPN010000167.1:0-1453 GCF_024606325.1 Endozoicomonas sp. ONNA1 | reverse complement strand
CTTTAACACATGGCTGATTAATGCTCGAATCTTTAATCCTTTCTGTGTTACAAGTGTAATTAGATTGCGACTGCTACCTTTGTACTCTGGTTTAAAAAATCTTGACGAATAGAAAAATAAATACAAATACAGGCATTTTCTATATGAGTCTTTTAACGGGCATCTTTGCAAACAGTAAAAGGATGGTAAATTGGTTGTCTCAGTGCTTGATAATTGGCCCAGTCTGCAGAAAGTATTCAGTTGGGATCAAGGCCTTTAAAAGGTGTGGAAATTTTTATGCTACTAAAGCACATGTCTCTGATTGCCGGGGTGCTGGCAACGGTGCTGGTAAGTGGGTGTACAGTGACAGCTGAACGAGATGCAATGGAAAAAAGCCAGGTGGTGGTGAAAAGTCCGGCAGATGATCGTGATTACCGTTTTGTCGAGTTGGAGAACGGTCTCAAGGCCCTGCTGATCTCCGATCCGGATACGGATAAGGCCGCTGCGGCAGTGGATGTGAAAGTAGGTAGCTTTCAGGACCCGGACAACCGTTTGGGCCTGGCTCATTTTCTTGAACATATGTTATTTCTGGGCAATGAAAAGTACCCGGAAACAGACGGTTATTTTGAATACATCCGCGCGAATGGCGGCTCTGCCAATGCCTATACGGCGGATACCCGAACCAACTATTTCTTCGACATTAACAGTGACAAACTGAGACCTGCGCTGGATCAGCTGGCACAGTTTTTTGTCTCGCCAACGCTGGATCCGACTTATGTTGATCGTGAGCGTAATGCGGTGGACTCTGAATATAAGCTTCATGCCAATGAGGATGGCTGGCGCTTGATGACAGCTCAGAATGCGACGTCGAATCCGGCGCACCCTCGCAGTCGTTTCAATATTGGCAGCCTGGAAACCCTTTCCAATGAAGATGGTAAATCTCTCTGGGAAGATCTAAAGACGTTCTACGATAACTACTATGTAGCTGAGAATATCGGTGTTGTTATCTATGGCAAGGAATCAACGGATGTTCTGGAAAAATGGTTACGGGAGTCATTTGCCGGAGTACCTGAAGGTCAGTCGCCAGACACTCATATTGGCCTTGCTCCCTATACACCCGGGCAGCTGGGCGTTCGCATTCATCTGGTACCTCTGAAAGACATCCGGGCGCTTTCTTTGAGCTTCCCAATGCCGAGCCAACATGAAAATTATCGCAAGAAGCCTTTGGGCTATTTGGCGAGAATACTGGGTTATGAAGGCGAGGGCAGTCTGCACAGTTATCTGAAAGAGCGTGGTCTGATTGAATCGCTGGCTTCCTATTCCAGCCATGTACCCGAAGAATACAGTGAGTTCACGGTTCGTATGGAGCTGACCCCAAAAGGTCTGGAGCAGGTAGACGAAATAACTGCCAAGGTGTTTGATTATCTGGATCTGGTTCGCAAAGAGGGTCTGGAGCCCCGGATATATGAAGAAG
>NZ_JAHHPN010000166.1:0-1053 GCF_024606325.1 Endozoicomonas sp. ONNA1 | reverse complement strand
TCAGTATGGAATTGTTCCGCGCTTTCTCGTCCATGAATAGCAGCAAAGGCATGCTCAGACATGAAAAAGTGAAAGAGGTGCTAAGCTGGCCAGAATGGAAAGATAGGGATGGCGAATTCAATATGGAGTTGTTCCGCTCCTTCTCATCCATGAATAATGGCAAAGGCGTGCCCGAATATGATGAAGTGAAAGAGATACTGGGCTGGCCGGAATGGAAAGACAAGGATGGCGTGTTCAGTATGCTACTGTTCCGAGCCTTCTCGTCCATGAATCATGGCCAGAGCATACTCAAACATGAGGAAGTGAAAGAGGTGCTGAACTGGCCAGAATGGAGAGACAAGAATGGAGAGTTCAATATGCTACTGTTCCGAGCCTTCTCGTCCATGAATAGTAGCAAAGGCACACTCAAACATAAAAAAGTGAAAGAGGTGCTGAACTGGCCAGAATGGAGAGACAAGGATGGTGAGTTCAGTATAAAGTTGTTCCGATCTTTTTCATCCATGAATAATCGCCAAGGCATGCCCAAGCATGAGCCAGTGAAAAAAGTGATAGGTTGGATAAGCTGTGGAGGTGCACCCAATCACCTGCTCCTGCAAATGATGAACAGGCTCTGGAAATCAGAAGGGCTACCTGCCATTGAAGCGCTGCAACATCAGGAAACACAACTGAAACAGTGGCTATTAAATGAATTTGCTAAAGACAACAGTGATTCAGAGAGTGACGAGGTCCACGAATACGATAGCGATTCAGAGGATCAAGAGGATGACAAATTCAATCGCCAGATAAAAACAGTTGCTCTTTATCTTTCCACCTCCAGGCCAGACTGGTCACTCAACTGGGCGGTTTTAAAACAGTTTCATCAATTCCATGCAAAGACTAAAACCGTTCTGATGCTGGAATCATTGATAAGACTTCTGTCTTCTTATGGAGGAAAAGGCGTCGAGCGCTACCTTAAGTTTGATCAACAGGACCGGGATTTTTTGTTGTGTCATTCGGTTAAAGCCGTGCCTTTGAACGTGTTAAGTAAGGCAATAGCTCTGTTTTCTGCCAATG
>NZ_JAHHPN010000165.1:0-1638 GCF_024606325.1 Endozoicomonas sp. ONNA1 | reverse complement strand
CGGGCAGTCGTATCTTTCTGGCTGATGATTGCATTCAAGCTGAAGTGACGGGGCGACAGGGAGCGCTGTTTCTCATGGACTTTGATAAGCCTGTGCTGTCTCAGTTAAAGGAGCATGGTCATATGCCCCTTCCTCCCTATATTGATCGTGAAGATGGCAGTGCGGATCGCCTGAGGTATCAGACGGTGTTTGCTCAAAAAGACGGTGCTGTGGCAGCACCTACTGCTGGCCTGCATTTTGACGAGGCTATGTTGCAACGTCTGAAAGATAAAGGCGTTGAGCAAGCTTTTGTTACATTGCATGTAGGCTCTGGCACCTTTCAGCCAGTTCGGGTTGATAATATTGCTGACCATAAAATGCATTCTGAGTACATAGAAGTACCAGAAAAAGTCTGTGAGGCAGTCAAAGCAGCACGTGCCCGGGGGAATAAAGTGGTAGCAGTGGGGACCACGTCGGTACGTTCCCTGGAGTCGGCCTCCAGAGGCGGGGAAATCAGCCCCTTCTTCGGCGATACCGATATCTTTATTTTTCCGGGTTATGAATTCCGTTCCGTGGATGCCATGATCACGAACTTCCACCTTCCACAGTCAACATTACTAATGCTGGTCAGTGCGTTTTCAGGTAAAGACGCCATACTTCGGGCCTATAACGAGGCAGTGAAAGAAGGCTATCGATTCTTCAGTTATGGCGATGCCATGTGGCTGACCCGAAAAGCCTGAAAAAGAAAGTCGAACGTCGGGCTTGAAAAAGTCCGGACCCGTTCCCACTTTAAAAGCTGGTTAAATTTTGGAAATGAGTCAGATGAATGCAGTCTGCTGTGTCATCTGAATTGAGAGGCTCATGAGTAGAGAAGAGTGCTTCATGCAGTTCGAAGGTCTGGCCACTGATGGTGAAGCTCGGCGTGGACGGCTGACCTTTCCCCGCGGCTCGGTTGAAACGCCCTGTTTTATGCCCGTTGGCACCTACGGCACTGTTAAAGGCATGATGCCCAGGGATATTGCCGACACCGGAGCGGAGATCATTCTCGGGAATACGTTCCATCTGATGCTGCGTCCCGGTACCGAGATTATTCGAGAGCATGGGGATCTGCACGATTTCAATCAATGGCAGGGGCCAATTCTGACAGACTCGGGTGGTTTTCAGGTATTCAGCCTGGGAAAATTGCGCAAGATTACTGAAGAGGGGGTTTCATTCAAGTCGCCTGTGGATGGTTCCCCGGTATTCCTGAGTCCGGAAGTGTCCATGCAGGTTCAGCGTGAGCTGGGTTCTGATATTGTCATGATCTTTGATGAATGTACCGATGGCGAAGCCACAGAAAAAGAAGCAGAAGAGTCTATGGAGTTGTCTCTTCGCTGGGCAAAGCGATCCAGAGAGGCTCACGGCGACAGTCCTTCAGCCCTGTTTGGCATTATCCAGGGTGGTATGTTTGAGCATCTGCGTGATCGTTCCCTGGAGGGGCTGACCGAGATCGGCTTTGATGGTTATGCCATTGGTGGTCTTTCTGTGGGTGAAACCAAGGAAGACATGATGCGCATTCTGTCACACATCACCAATAAAGTTCCTGAAGGCCATCCCCGTTACCTGATGGGTGTGGGCAAGCCAGAGGATATTGTTGAAGCCGTGCGTCGTGGGGTGGAT
>NZ_JAHHPN010000164.1:0-2088 GCF_024606325.1 Endozoicomonas sp. ONNA1 | reverse complement strand
CTGGTTATTTTTGGCCTCATCCGGATGGGTTCAGTCAACCTGTCCCGTATTGCCCGAACTATGGGGCACGGTGCCGAGATTCTGTTATTTTCCCGGATCAGTGCTCTTCTTCAACTGGGTTCCACTGATTTCAATATTTTTTGAACTTTCATTATAAAACCGACTCCAACAGATCGAATCCATTTTAAACGTCCTTTCCAGGCGAGAATAAGTACTGACTTTGAAGCTACGGATCAATCAGAGATGCACACTATCAACAGCAATTCCGGGATACAAGAACCACTCTTGCCAACACCTGTGCAGCAACCGCTGGAGGAAGCACTATCGGGCGTCAGTGCAGGTAGGGACGTTACTCCTTATTACAACAATAACGCTCCATTCTTGTATTTGCCCGAATTAACACAGTTAGAGATTGTTCGCTATTTGGGTTTACGAGAGGTTACCCGTTTAGCAAAGGTATGCCGATATTTTCGCGATCTTGTTAAAGACAATAACGCTTTGGGAAGAGCATGGAATCGCCGGTTTCCTTCACCATACCTGGACCAACTAAAGGCCACCCTTAAAACAAAAGATGAGCAACAACTCCGTAATTGGTTGGAGCCGTTTGCTAATAAGGGCACTGTCGAGACACTCATTGAACAACGAAAGAATATTTATTTTCCTCTTCAGTTACTTTTCACCAACAGTCAACTGATGTCTTTATGCAGAAAATTTGAGTTAGTAGAAACACTCAAAATTACCCATGGTGGTAAAGTCCGTGAAGCCACTTTCAGCTCCGATGGGCAGCACCTGGCAACCGCCAGTAGTGATCACACAGCAAAAATCTACTGCCGGGAGGCCAATGGATCATGGGAAGTAAAAGACACCATTACCCATAATCGTTTGGTCTCTTCAGCCAGCTTCAGCTCTGATGGTCGTTATCTGGTCACCGCCTGTGACGATGGCACAGCAAAAATTCATGGTCTGGAGGATCATGGATCTTGGGAAGAAAAGGCCTGCATTTCCCATAAGAATTACATCAATTCAGCGACTTTCAGTGCTGATAGCCGCCGTGTGGTGACCCACAGTTCACATAATACGGTGAAAATCATTGGTCGAAGGAACAATGACTCATGGGAAGTAGAGGACACTTTTCATAGAAATCTGATCACTTCGGCCACGCTCAGCCCTGATGGCCGTCACATGATAATTTTTGCTTCAAGGGATTGCGTTATAGAAATTCATGGCCAGTTGGACTCGGGATTATGGGTAGTCACATCCACTATTAAACTAGAAGACCCTGTCTTCCTGGCCAACTTCAGCCCCAATAGCTGCCATCTGATCCTCAGCACTAGCACTCATAGTAATGACGCAGCAATAATCTATGACCTGCAGGCTGATGGATCGTGGAAAGAAATGGACACGATTGAACATAATGGGTTGATCCAATCAGTCAACTTCAGCGCCGACTGCCGCCATGTGGTGACCGCCAGTGATGATAAAATGGCGAAAATCCATAGCCAGAATGCTGGATCATGGGAAGAAAAAGCCTGCATCAAACACTATAGGGAAGTCACCTCAGCAAACTTCAGTGCCGATTGCCAGCATGTGGTAACCACCAGTGATGACACAGCGAAAATCATCAGCCTGCAGACCGGTGGATCATGGGCACTAAAAGCCCGCATTGTCCATCAGGATCAAGTCGCCTCAGCCACCTTCAGTGCGGATGCTTGTCATGTGCTGACCGCCAGTGTCGACGGTGTAGTGAAAATTTATGGTCTGGAGACCAACGGGTCATGGCTGCGAAAAGCCTTCATTCAAAAAGAGGAAGGATTAGCCGCAGCCAGTTTCAGCCCCGATAGCCGAAATGTGATGACCGTCTGTAAAGATAACACGGTGAGGATCACTGAACTTCGGAAGAAGTATTGATGATCGAATGGGCGTACTTTTTTGCTGAGAACCGGTGAAAGTCGACGTCCTGGCGGGGCTGAAAGCCTCTCTGGGGCAGTTTGTAACAACTAGCGTTATTTCCTGATCTATCCTTCCCCTCTTCACACCAGAATGCAAGGATAGAATGATTAAACACTCACTCTTTGCAGCACCACTGTT
>NZ_JAHHPN010000163.1:0-7943 GCF_024606325.1 Endozoicomonas sp. ONNA1 | reverse complement strand
TCCAGCAGGCGACTTTGAATATTCGGTTACATTTGTTCAAAACAACCTTGAAGACTGGAGAACAGGAGCAAGAATCCCTAATGCTCTGTACATCGGAACTCAAAGCGGGGGGATTTTAACTGTAGGCTGCGGTGATAAAGAAGGAATGACAGGGGAATACACAGAGATAGGTAAAAAGTACACATCATCAATCGTTTATTCAAAGAGTGATAAAAAATTTTATGCCTACCTTGACGGGGTTCTTTTGAAATCAATTAGCAATGTTTCTGTCCCGGAATTATTTGAACTGGCTATTGGCGCAACAGAGCCAAACTACGGTTATGCTGCAAATGGGCAAATCTATGACGTAAAGCTTGTAGATAAAGTCAATCCTGAAAATAGCCGCTATTACTCGTCTCTTATTCAAAGTCAGACAAAACCAACAACTCTAATACTAAAAGATGAATGGGGCGAGGGTTCAACCGATGGAGAGCTTATCGGGTTTGATCCCGGTGAAGAGTGGGAGCCGGTCAAGTGGGCAACAGAAGGCGACACCCTTTTTAAAGGCATAGGCGCACTCGGCGAAGTCTCCGCCATCTCAGAAGAAGCAGGCAGCAGCCCCGTAAGATGCGAGCTGAAACTATCAGGCTTCGACGACTCTCTACGTGGAGAAGTTTTAAGAGCCAAATACCATGGCCGACCCGTCAAAGTTCACCTTGTCGCCCTTGATGAGAATTACCAGCCTGAAGCCGTAGAAACCATCTGGAACGGCAAGCTCATAGATGCAAAAGTCGTCTACGGCGAAGAAAACACAATAGAAGTCACTGGCTCAAACCGATTCGAGGATTGGGACAAATCAAGAGCTGACCGATTCAACGACGAAAGCCACACAGCACGACACCCCGGAGACAGAGCTTTCAAGTATGTTGCTGGCTTGTCTGGCAGAGAAATTTACTGGGGCGGCAACGATTCACCCATTCAGCTGAGAGCATAATGTTTTCATCCGTTATCAATGATCTATCAAGCAAAAGCAGTGCTGCAGGCTCATTAAGTACATCGGGCCTGATGTCGTTTGCTGGCTCTCCATCCGTTATAAAGCCAAAACACCGGGGTAGTTCTGGATCTGGAACCAAGCCAGCCGAACGAAAACAGATGGTCAGAGGGCCACAAATCCCGATGGTGGGAGCGGTGGGCATGACGCAACTATCAGGAGCTCTGATCTACGCTGAAACAGAGACTCAAGACATACTGCATATTGTTCTGGCTCTGGTCGGCAAGAAAAAGTCAGGCCAGCCCGTTGTTTATGACGTTCCGAAAATCTTCAAAGATGACGAGGTTATAGAGACAGCCAGGATAGAGACCGCTTCAGGGGCTCGGTTTGTGGCAGAGGCTTATAACGGATACCTGAAAGCGACAATCTACGACGGTAGTCAGCAAAGCATTGATGACCTTCCGAGCTTGCGGGGTGCTCCGGGCTGGACTGAAGACATGATAGGTGCTGGTATTGTCCTTGCTCACATAGAGATGCGATACCACAACGATTATTTTTCAAACGGTATTCCACCCTACGAGTTCCTGATTGATGCTCGCCCGGTCTCCGGTGGATCGGTTCAGCCTCCCCTATCATCTGACTTGATTCTTCAATACCTGCAAGACGATTTCGAGGCGGCAGACGAGGAGATAGACTTTGACTCGTTTGCCAGAGCCCGTGATATTTGCATAGAGCCCGTTGTAACTGCTGTCGGTGCAGAAGAGCACCGCTATCAGGCTGGCGGCGCTTATGACTTTGACGAGAGTCATGCTGATGTAATAGAGAAGATGCTTCAGACCTGCGGCGGCCGCATCATTTATACAGGCGGCAAATTCTCTATACAGGTTGCTTCATGGCATGGCCCTGCAGACTTTGAGATCTCAGAGCATGAGATTATCGGAGATGTGACTATACAGCCGATGCCAGAGCGTAGAGACTTGGTGAACATTATCAGGGGCTCTTATACCGATGCTGAGACAGAATTTCAGTCGGCAGACTTTCCTGAAGTGGGCAGCCTGGAATATATAGAAGACGATGGCGAAGAGCTTGAGGGGGACTTTGACCTTGAGTTTGTGCAGTCCCCTGATCAGGCCCAGCGTCTTGCATCGTTGGAGTTAAACCGGGCACGACTCCTGACTATGGAGGTTCCTTGTAATTTCAGGGCGTATCCTGCCAGAGCAGGCAGTGTTATTAGTCTCGACTCTCCAACCATCGGCATCGCTGGTAATTTCTATGTTGAATCCTGGGAGTTCAACTACGAAGACGGTATCACTCTTGCACTGCGTGAGGACTTTGAAAGTCTGTGGGATGACTACATAGGCACTGTCGTTGACCGTCCGCCGCTGACTGATCTCCCAGAAGCCGGAGAGATTGACCCACCCTATGACATTGAACATTCTGAGTTTGAGCAGTATGGAGAATGGATCACAGAGCTACAGTGGGAGCATGAAGCACCGGGCAGTGTCTCCCGCTATCTTGTTACCGTTGAAAACATGGAAAACATAGACGGTGAATGGCAGGGAACAGAGATAGCCACAGGTGAAACCATAGAACAGCGATTCAGGTTTCCCGTTCCATCTGCTGGAGAATTCCGGGTAACAATTCGAGCTGAAAATAATTTTGGTGCGGTTTCTGATCCTGCTGAGGAGTGGTACACGTCCAGCATACCAACACTTGAAATCACTTCTATCAGTGCTGACGAGATCGACGTTTCCGCATTTCCTGCAAGAGCTCTTGTTTCTTGGTCTGTGGATCGACTGGAAGCCTTTGAAGAGGAGACTGTTCAGTTTCAAGTAGAAACACGGCCATACAATACAGCTGACTGGCTGCCAGTCACCACTACCACAACCCTAAGCTGTTGGGTTGAGGGTTTGGGAGCTGGAAGGCACGAAGTCAGGGTTAAAGGTATTCCACCATTCGGCACAGAAACAGGCTGGCGTACAGGAACCTTTGAAGTTGTATCTGTTGAGATACCGACAAATCTCACTCTTACTGATGAAGACGGGGAGGGCCAGACTGCTGCACTGTTAACATGGTCGGGAGCTGGTCAGGCGTGGGATATTGAAATGCGGCTTAACGGCGTTCTGTGGACGGGGGCAAGTGTGAGCGCCAGAGAGTGGCCTGTTCCAAGCTCTGAGCCCGGAGTTTATGTTATCCGGGTTCGGGGTCGTTCTGGGTCTGATCTGTCCGATTGGGCAGAGATAGACTTTACATCGGATGACTTGCCAGCTCCTGTCAATCTGCAATATGTCCCATCCCCTGAAAACTCCGGCTCATCCGGTACAGTCAGCTGGGAGTCTGGCGGTTCGACTCAGTTTATATCGGGCTATGAGATCCAGTTAGTCGATATTCAGAGCAACATTGTATTTAAGACGATGACACAGAGCACTGAATACATGCTGCCCGTTCTGGCTGCAGGTTCCTATGTTGTGAAAGTCAGGGCGGTGTCCTATTCAGGGGCGACATACTCAGAGTTTGCGACGACTGTAGCGCAAGTAGAAGGGCTTGCAACACCTACCGACCTTGGAGCGGTGGAAGAGATAACGGGCGGCGGTTCCACACTTACACAGTCCGTCATTGTTAGTTGGAAGCCAGGCGACAATTACGCACAATCCTATGAGCTGGAGTACAGACCTTTGTCTGCTCAGTCGTGGTCGGGTGCTTACTCTGGCCCTGCTACGTCTGCGAGCCTCACGAACTTAGAGCCCGGTGATTATGTTTTCCGTGTGCGTGCCCGGCTTGCGTCTGAGCTGTCTGGTTATGCCCAAATTACATTTAATGTAGTTGGGATGGACAGAGCACCGGATAACATAGAAGGGCTTCAGTTCCGGGCTTTGTCTTCGAGTGTTGCAATGCTGTCTTGGAACTTGATGACTGACCCCACTGTATTAAGTGGCGGTTCTATCCATGTAAGACACACTCACTTGACGGGTGAGTCTGCAACTTGGGAAAGTGCAGTTCCTCTTACCGAACGTCTACCGGGTAACGCTACTCTGACCAATGTCCCTCTGCTCTCTGGCACCTACCTTGTGAAAGCCGTAAACGGTTTTTCTCGGTGGTCTATTCAAGCCGCTATCGTGGTTTCAAATATTGGGAACATGCTGGGGTATAACCGGATTGTTGAGCGTGAAGAGCCTAAAGACTGGCCGGGGGAGAAATTCAAGGCACAGGTAAGCGAAGGTGGTTCCCTGACGCTTGGTAAATTAGACAATTTATCTCTAAATATGGATTGGGAGAGTTCAGGCGCAAACAACGGAGGCACAATCGTTGATTCAGGTGAACAAGTGGATGGACATATAGTCTACGACTTCAATCATCCAAGTGATTCAAGCAATCATGAATCTTACACCCGATACACTTACTTGACAAAGCCTGTAAGCGTCGGCGACACAATTAAAGTGTCGTTTGTGGCGAAATCGGATATAGAGGGGTCAGGATCAGCGTTTTTTATTTTTGAGGATACTTCCAAGTGGGAGTGGACTAAGGAACAGGTTTTAGTTCTAACAGAAGAATATCGGAAATATGAGTTCATTTATGAAATTGGAACTAACCCAAATGAGACAAAGCCAGCAAGAGCGTTTCGATTAGATAACGATACAAAAGGGAGCACGATAAGCTTTTACGACTTCAGGATAGAGAATCTGTCAGATGCAGAACGACCGCCTCATTACGTAATGGAGCAAGCCCTTGATCTTGAAGCAGTCTTCACAGCCCGTCTATCCCTCCAGATCGACGGTTCTGTTTACATCCCTGAACTGATCGACAATCTAGAAGACAACGTAGACGAATGGCCAATGTTCGACGGTTCCGACCCCGGCAACACTTGGCTTCAATATGAAGTCAGCCAGACCGACGATGACCCGGCTAGTTATAGTGCAGTTTGGTCTGAATGGACTCAGTTTCTGGTTGGTGAGTTCCGGGCCAGAGCGTTCAGGCTTCGTGTAACTCTGGTTACAGACAACCCTCAAGCTGTGGGCACACTGGCCAACTTGCGGCTAATAGCCGACGTGCCAGACAGGACTGAGTACGCTGTCGGTGTCAGCAGTCCAGCGGAAGGAATAAGGATCACTTATAACCAAGCTTTCCTGTCTCCGGCTGTTATAGGCATTACCGGGCAGGACATGGATCAGGGCGATAGATACGAGATCACCAACAACGCCAACGACGGTTTTAATATCCGGTTCTATAACAGCTCAGGCTCAGGGATAGCGAGAACCTTTGACTACATAGCCACATCATACGGCGAGCAGTAAGCACGCCACCTACCTTTAAACGTTGCCCGGACTGGAAGCAGTGCCGGGCTTTTTTATGTCTGGGAAAAAATGAGTACAGCAGACGATTATTATCTGGATAACCAGCCGGGGGCCACCTTTCGCGCTGAGTTAAATACCATACTGGCTGCCGTTCAATCCGCGAACTCTGGAAGTGTCGAGCCGACAGACAAAGTGCCTGGAATGGTTTGGTTTGAGACAGACACTAATAAGCGTTGGCGCAGAAATGCCAATAATGACGCTTGGGTGATGATCTACGACCAGAGCAACAAGCCAACAAAGGGTGATGTTGGACTTGGCAGCGTTGCCAACTACGGCAATACCAGCAGTGTTACAGACCCGTCAACCAGCAAATACCTGCTTGCGGCAGCCGCTAAAAACCTGAACGACAATAAGCTTGGAAAAACTGAGAAAGCGGCAGACTCAAGCAAGCTTAATGGTCAGGCGGCCAGTTACTACGCAACGGCAACACACAGCCACACGCCATCGAGCATAGGAGCCGCTGACAGGCAGCACACACACCCAGAAGGCGACTTGCCGAACGCAAGTACAAGCGCTCAGGGCGTAGTCCAGCTTTCAAACAGCACGGGTGGAAGCTCAGAGACAAAAGCCGCAACAGAAAAGGCTGTTAAAGACGCTAAAAATCAGGCTATAGCGGCAGGCGTTCCGGCAGGTGCGATCATCATGTGGGCAGGAACAGAGGCGCAAATTCCGTCCGGCTGGCAGCTGGCAAACGGTCAGGGCAACACGAGTAACGGTATTAAAATCCCTAATTTACAGGACCGCTTTATTGTCGGGGCTGGCAGTGCGTACGCTGTTGGCAATAATGGCGGGAGTGTCAGTAAGACAACCGGTGCAGCGGGGAGTCATTCGCATACTGTTAGTGTTGGTAATACCACGCTGTCGACAAGCCAAATGCCTTCGCACAAACATAGATTAAAATTGCGTGCTTCTGGTGATAATGGCGGATCTTTGTCAGATGGGGCGGTGAGGACGCAGTTTCATCATTCTTCTCAGCAAATAAAGCTGATGCACAGCGACAATACGGCGGATTATGAAGGCGGCTCTGGCTCCCACAACCACAGCGGCAGCTCTGGCAGTTCTGGCAGCCACTCACACACTGTAGACGTTCGACCTCCCTATTATGCGCTTTGCTACATCGTAAAACTGTAAGGCTATCAATGAAAATTCAGAGACTGACAATAGTAAATGATGACCGTCTTGTGGTCGTGGACGGTTACGGGCTGAGCATGGACACCGGACAGCCTGAAAACGTTCATGCAGTACAATGGCTCGCCGGGGCTGGAGAGGTTGAGTTCAACGACGGGACAGAAAACCAACCTTTTACCGATCTTGAGCCATACCTGCCCATACTCTTAGAACACGCCAGACTGAGAGCTGAGCTTGAAGCACCACCGCCACCGCCAACAGATGAGCAGATAGCGGAGACTAAGCGAATTTGGCGAAATCACGAGATAGGGCTTGTTGCTGAACGGCTCGATCAATACAAGAATGATTCTGCTTTTGGTGTTGACACGTTCCCGTTTGAGGTATCAGGAGATAAAAAGGCAGCGGCCATTCAGTTGAATGATTATCGGGTTGCACTGATCGAGTGGCCCGATAGTGAGGGGTTTCCGCACATCGACCCACCAGAGCCGCCGGAGTTCTGGACAGCAGCCGAACTTTATTTGTAGCAAAGGCTACCTGTCGTCTTCGAGCCATAGCAGAAGATCATTTGGTGAGACGTCCACAGCTACGCAGATATTATAAAATAATTGCAGCTTTGGAACGCTCTTACCTGTTAGCCATTTCGAGACAGCTTGCTGTGATACTCCTAATTCCCTCGCCAGCCTTTTTTCGCTGTAGTTCTTTTTGTTCATTGCTCTCAAAAGGCTCAATGAAATCAGGCGGGATACCTGATCCACTTCAAAACCCCTATACCTATTCGGATTTCACGAACAACCGGAGGTTGTGTATTTCCTAAAAGTTGACTTGCATCAATCAGGTTAAGCCGGATGACCTATAAATTCTCCCCGTCAAATTCACACCATAAAACAAGGGATCTTTGTGAGTCATCCGCTAACAATCGTTAAAAAACTTCAGGCAGTTGCAGAGTATGCAAAGAAAAGCCGGAGTGCTCAATATGAGTGCTTCGGAAGCAGCGACGACCTTGCTGAAGTGCAACGTCTGATCGGCGTGCTGTCGTTGCTGAATGAGCTAGAGAGAAAATTGAAAGTAGAGTAAGTATTGAATACGAGTGGTGCCGGGTGCTGATAAGAGCACATGGCACTCCCCTGACATTTCCCGCTAGCGAACTAACGTTTATAGACCAGGACACCCGGCTCAAAAGCCTTCGTCTGATCGGGATTGCCCCGCCATGTGATGTTATCAGCATCGTCAGGCGATGACGGGGCAAGTATCGCCACAATGGAGTGGCCTGTCAAATGTAATGCCGCCAGAGGAAACGTGCAAAAAATCTTGCGCAAGTTCTGCGCAAGTTTTGCGCAAGTTTTTTGACTGTCTATAGACATCTATGAACGGATGATAAAAATACCGGCTGAATCATTTAATCAACAGAAACCCCTCTAAAATGGACTCCATAGCAAGGGAGACGGGAAAAAAGAAACCCGTGCCTCTGGGGGAAGAGTGCACGGGTTAAGACC